>DATGKJ010000253.1:0-20702 GCA_035294685.1 Terriglobia bacterium
CGGAGTGGTATGAAATTTCACCCCAGGCCGCCCTTGCCATCCAACGCGCCTGCGACGAGCGCCGTCGCGTCATCGCGGTCGGCACCACCTGCGTTCGGACGCTTGAGCACGTCGCCAGCATGAACGCCGGAAAAATCGTCGCTTCGAGCGGCGAAACCAGCCTCTTTATTATGCCGGGCTTTCGATTCCAGGTGGTTCAGGCGCTCCTGACCAACTTTCATCTCCCCCGCTCCACACTGTTGATGCTGGTGTGCGCTTTTGCCGACCGCGAATTGATCTTTCGCGCCTATCAACACGCCATCGCTGAGCGCTACCGTTTCTACAGCTATGGCGACTGCATGCTGATTCTTTGATGCCAATGAACTGGCCACATTCAGAGAAAGACGCCGGCGGCGGCCGCTCTTCATGACTCCCTTTTGGGCAAGACCTTCACAAAGGCGTGTTGCGTTTTAACACGCTCGTAACCCAGTCCTTCATAGAAGCGATGCGCCTGATCGCGGATGACGTTTGAGCGCAGTGATACAGCGCTCAGCCCATGGGCGCGGGCCCATTGCTCGATCTGACTCATCAGCGCCGTTCCAATGCCCTTGCCTCGCTCGGTTGCATCAACAATAAGGCCCAGTACTTCAGCTCGCGGTTCAGACAGCAGCGCTTTTTCCATTAAAGCGTGCGCCCAACCCACAACCCCTTTTCCATTCAGTTCGGCCACCAGGATTGCATGATTTCGATTCCGGAGGATTGGGCGAAGGCGTCTCTCAATTTCATCCTGCGACGCCGGATAGCCGAGTTGGGTGGAAAGAGCGGCTAGCAAAGCGGCATCCCGTAAGCGGGCGGAACGAATATGCAAAGTTCCAACGGCGATTTTCATACGTCCGTCACATACGTTTCATACGTATGAAACAAAATATACAAAATATACGACCACTCGATTTTCAGAACCTGCTAACCTGCTCTTGTCTGTCCATGATTGTGCGCACAGGAGGCAGGCATTGCAGTAAAAACGCCATGGCGTTTTTCTTGGTTTTCCCGAAAAAAGCTAGTAGGCTCTTCAAAGCTCGATAAAACGGCAATCCCAAGTTATTGATTTTCTTCAGTCTGCATCTCCCGCAGATGGTTACCCGCCGCCGTATGCGCTAAATACTGTCTTACCACAGAGAGCACAGAGGTCTTTATCTCCGTGCCCTCTGTGCTCTCTGTGGTAAATCCTCTTTTAATCTTGTGCCTTGCTTATGGAACGCCGCCTTAATATTCCCACCTTCAGGCTGGGATTTTTCATTGACACCCTTATGCGTCTCTTGTACTTTTACATTTCATCGTATCAGCGTTTCAATTTGCCAGCCGCGAGTTCGGTTTCCCAGAATGACCGCCGCGGCCGGGACAACACCTGTCAGGCACGGTCGTTTAACCTGCGGATGAATCCCGAAAAAGGGTGAAAGTGAAGCATGTTCGTTCCCAAACGGATGTTTTTAACCAAAGGGGTAGGAAAGCATCGCGAGAAGCTGACCAGCTTCGAGTTGGCCTTACGCTCGGCGGGGATTGCCGCCTGCAACCTGGTCCGCGTCTCCAGCATTTTCCCTCCTCGTTGCAAGCTGATCCCTCGCAATGAAGGGTTCAAAGAGCTCAAGCCCGGCCAAGTCACCTTTGTGGTGATGAGCGAGAACTCCACCCGCGAACCGCATCGGTTGATTGCGGCTTCGGTGGGCGTGGCCATCCCCACGGACCGGAACATGTTCGGTTACCTTTCCGAGCACCACTCTTTCGGGGAAACAGAGGAAGTGGCGGGAGACTACGCCGAGGAACTGGCGGCGGAAATGCTTGCCACGACCCTGGGCGTTGAGTTTGATCCCGACCGGAGTTGGGATGAGAAGAAAGAAATCTACCGGATCTCGAACAAGATCGTCCGCACCATGCACATCACCCAGTCTGCCGTAGGCGATAAGCGCGGATTATGGACCACTGTCCTGGCCGCTTCTATCTTGTTAGGCGTGGAGGAGTAGAATCAGCGCCCGATTTTTCCAGGACACGCACAAGCCCGCTCTCTGCCACCCGGCCTTCCTGAACTCAATCCAACCGCAGAGGAATGAGCGCCTGTAGTGACTTCATCCACAGCGCCGGATTACACCGCAAGCTCCGGAGCGCTAACCTTTAATTTTTCTCGCCTCCGCATCCCAAACGGCCACAGTCTTGTTGAAATAAGAATAATTCGCCATATGGCAGGCGATGGCGCAGGCGTTGCCGAACTCCGGCCCTTCAATCGAAGGCTGGCGCGTTTTTACCGACTGGAAAAAGTTCCACAGGTGCTCGCGCGTGGAGTCGTAATGGGGTGGAACCTGATAATTGGTGGTCGGAATCAGTTTGGCGGTTCCAGGCTTCGCATCGTGTTCTTCGTGCCATTTTCTGGCATAGATCTGGCGCATGGGATTCGGCCAGCCCGGAGTGCAAGGGCTGTGATCAAGCCCATCCTGTGGCGTAATGGAAAACCCATCGGGATTCTCGACGCCCTGAACGGACATGATGCCGTGGTTGCCCATGAAATTGAACCCTTCACCGGTATCGGTGTTGAGCGTCACGCGCAGCGTGAGACTGAAGCCCGGGTATTCGTAGACGGTTGTCATCACGTCCGGAGCGTCACGGCCATCTTTCCAGCGATAGAGGCCGCCCTGCGTAAACGCCCGCTGAGGCGGCGCGGTGATGTTTAAAGCGTAATGAATGCCGGTAAGATGGTGCACAAACAAGTCGCCGGGAATGCCCTCCCCATAATCATTAAAACAGCGCCAGCGCGTCCAGCGAATTTTATTGAACGAGACGCGCTCTTTGGCCGGAGCTTGCCACGTCTCCCAGTCAAGCGTCTGCGGCGAAAGATTGGGCGGCACCGTGTAACCCCAGGCGCCGCAATAATCATTGCGCCCCATCTGCGCTTCCACCAGACACAAATCGCCCAGCACATTCTGAGCAAAGAGATCCTTCATTTTCTGGTAGACCACTGAGCTAGGTTCCTGGCTGCCCACCTGAACGATGCGGTTATATCGGTTCGCGGCGTCGATGATTTCAAAGCCTTCCTCCACCGTGTGCGTCATAGGCTTTTCCACGTAAACGTCCTTGCCCGCTTTGCAGCAATCGGTCACGATTCGGTGATGCCAGTGGTCAGGCACGGGCGCAATGATGCAGTCGATATCCTTCCGGTCGAGCAGATCCTGGTAGCGACGCGTCACAGTGATGGGCTTGCCGACGATTTCCTTGGCCAGGGTTGCGCGCCCATCATAGAGTTCGCAGGCGGCGACGCATTCAACCCCAGGCAGATTGATCGCGGTTGAGAGCAGCCCCGAGCCCCGCATGCCCACGCCGATAATGCCGAACCGCACCGTATCGCTGGGCGGCGCGGGCCGCGGCGACGCGGCAATCGACTTGGGTTCAAGGAGAATAGAGCCGGCCAGCGTACCACTCGCGGTGGTGCGCATAAAATCCCGACGAGAAATTCCGTCCTTTGACATAGAAAGTCTCCCTTAGCAAATAGAGTTAACCGGTTATGGTAATACCACCGGCATGCAGGAGCAAGGGCAGAATTCCGAACCGGCGATTGTCTTGAATTCCGGCTCGCGATGCCGGTTCAGTTAAAAATCATTCCAGTTCCGGGAGAACATCCGGAGGAATCAGAACACGAATGCTTCGCGGCTGGCCGGGAGCGCGCGCGATGAGCCCCTGGACTTCAAGTCCGAGGATCATTTGATGAACGGAGGGCGGAGAGACATTAAAGTAGCGCTGCATATCAGCTTCTGCCGGCGGACGCTTGTGAATCTTGGTGTAGTCATGGATGAAGGCGAGGTGCTGACCTTGCTTGCGCGTGAACGGATTTGCCATAAACAGGCATTTTATCCCAATAGCAAAGCTCCGCGTCAGCCATGCACAACAAGACTGCGCGACCCTTTTGCTATAATGGCTTCAGGAGCCGAGAATCCTCTTCAACAAGCGCTCAACAACGACATCATGACGATTCCTATCGAAAAACTGGAGAAAATCGACGACTATCGCTGGATGATCCCGCGCTCGACCAAGCCGGGCATGCTGACCGATGCGCTGATTTACACCGATGAGAGCATGTTGCGCGACCTGGCGAAGGATCTTTCATTGGAACAGGCCGTGAACGTGGCAATGCTGCCGGGGATTGTGGGGCGCTCGATGGCAATGCCCGACATTCACCAGGGTTACGGCTTTCCCATCGGAGGCGTTGCAGCCACCGATCCGGCGGAAGGCGGAGTGATCTCTCCCGGCGGCGTCGGCTTTGACATCAACTGTGGCGTGCGGCTTCTGGGAAGCTCGTTGCAACTTGAAGAGACGCGCCCCAGAATCCGAGACCTTGTGAATCAACTCTTTCGCGACGTTCCCTGCGGCGCGGGGCGCGAGGGAGAGATTGAGATTTCTTATTCCGAGCTTGATCAGGTGTTAACCGACGGCGCAGCCTGGATGGTGGAACGGAACTATGGCGATCCTGATGACCTGATCCGCTGCGAGGAAAACGGAGGGATGGATGGCGCTGACCCTGAAGCGGTGAGCGATCGCGCCAAAAAGCGCGGCCTGGCGCAACTTGGCACGCTGGGCTCAGGAAATCATTTCCTGGAAGTGCAGTATGTGGAGCGCATCTATGACGAAGGCGTGGCGCAGACGCTGGGGCTCCGCCCTGAACAGATCGTGGTTCTGATTCATTGCGGTTCACGGGGCCTGGGCCATCAGGTCTGCACAGACTATCTCCGCGATCTGGATGAGAGCGCAAAACGCTACGATTACAATCTTCCCGACCGGCAGTTGGCCTGCGTGCCGGCGCACTCCCGCGAAGGTCAGCGGTATCTCGCCGCGATGCGCGCTTCGGCGAACTTCGCGTGGGCCAATCGCCAGGGGATCACCCACTTTGCGCGGCAGGCATTCCGGCGCATTTTCGGCCCAGCGACGGAGCTTCGCGTGGTCTACGATGTGTGCCACAACATCGCCAAGCTGGAACGGCACAAAGTGAATGGTCACGAGAGGATGCTTCTGGTGCATCGCAAGGGAGCCACCCGCGCCTTCCCTCCCGCGCGACCGGAAGTCCCTGCGCCTTACCAGGCGGCGGGCCAGCCAGTGCTGATCCCCGGCTCGATGGGCACAGCCTCCTATGTTCTGGTGGGAACTGAAGGAGCCATGAAGGAGACCTTCGGAACCACTTGCCATGGCGCAGGGCGTCTGATGAGCCGCACAGCCGCCAAAAAATCTTTTTACGCCCAGAACGCAAGGCAGAGATTAGAAGAGCAAGGCATCCTGGTGCGCGCCGAAACCAAAGACGGAATCAGCGAAGAAATCCCCGAAGCTTATAAAGACGTGGATGCGGTGGTGAACGTGGTGCACAACGCGGGCATCTCCCGGCGCGTGGCGCGCTTGAAACCCATCGGCGTCATCAAGGGTTAGCGCTATGAATGTGTCTCCAGGCGCTCGTTCTTTGCGCCTTAGCGCCTTTGCGTGAGGTCTTTGTCTTCGTGCAGCCCATTCACCACTCGCGATATTCCGTCTTTAATCAACTCCGTATTGAAATTGATCAACAAACCTAGCCGCTTGCCTGCAAGTCGCAAGTAGGTGAGTAGCTGTTTCCGATGAACTGGAGCGACGGCCTCAATCGACTTGATTTCTACAATAACCTTATTTTCAACGATGAGATCGGCGCGAAAACCAATGTCCAGATGGATGTTCTCGTGCACCACGGGAATAGCTTGTTGTCTTTGCACTTGCAACCCACGTTTCGTAAGCTCTGCACCCATTACCGCTTCATAAACTGATTCGAGCAAGCCAGGACCGAGCGTGGTGTGTATTTTGTACGCCGCATCGACGATTTCCTTGGCAATCTCATTCTCCGTCATCGCACAAAAGCCTCACGCAAAGGCGCTAAGGCGCAAAGTGAACTCATCTTCTGTTTCAGGACTTTAGAAACTTGGCGATGTCCTGCGCATATTGAAGAGTTTACGTTTGCAGCACGCCGGTCTTGAATTCCGGGACTTCAGGATTAAGCGCCGCCGCCTCCAGGGCCCAAATCAGCGCGTCGCGGGTTTCAACTGGATCGATAATCGCATCCACCCACAGCCGGGCGGCGGCGTAGCGCGGGTCCGTCTGGCGCTCATAAGTCTCACGAACAGTCTCATAAAGTTCCTTCTTTTCCGCCTCGCTCAGTTTCTGCCCCTTGCGCTCAAGCTGCCGGATGCGAATTTCAACCAGCGTTGACGCGGCCGATTCGCCGCTCATTACCGCGTATCGCGCCGTGGGCCAGGCAAAGATAAAGCGCGGATCGTAAGCCTTGCCGCACATCGCGTAATGGCCCGCGCCGAAGCTGCCGCCGCAGATGACGGTGATCTTGGGAACCACGCTGTTCGACACCGCATTCACCATCTTGGCGCCGGCGCGAATAATGCCGCTCCATTCCGCTTCCTTGCCCACCATAAATCCGTTCACGTCATGCAGGAAAACGAGCGGGATGAGGTTCTGATTGCAATCCATGATGAAGCGCGCGGCTTTTTCCGCTGATTCCGTGTAGATGACTCCCCCGAATTCAATTCGCTTCTGGCCGGTTCCGGGCGCCGTCGTTTGCGCATGCCTCTTCTGATTGGCGACGATCCCGACGGCCCAGCCGCCGATCCGCGCATAGCCACAGAGCAACGTCTCGCCATATTCGGCGCGGTATTCCTCAAAGACCGAGTCATCCACGATGCGGGCGATGACTTCCCGCATGTCATACTGCTGAGCCGGGTCGGCGGAATAGATGCCGTAAATCTCTTCCGCAGGGTAGGCGGGCGGTTCAGGCGATTGATGATCGAAAGGCGTTAAGGAGTGCGCGCCCATCTTGTCAACCAGGGCGCGAATGCGTTCGAGGCAGGAGGGATCGTCCGGCTCCTTGAAATCCACCGTTCCGCTGATCCGGGCATGCACCTCCGCGCCGCCCAATTCTTCCGCCGAAACGCGCTGCCCGATCGCCGCCTGCACCAAGGCAGGCCCTGCCAGGAACAAGCCGCTGCCCTCCGTCATCAGGATGTGGTCGCACATTACCGGCAGGTAAGCTCCGCCCGCCACGCACATACCCATGATGGCGGTGATCTGTGGAATTCCCCGCGCGCTCATCACCGCGTTGTTGCGGAAGACGCGTCCAAAATCGTCCGTATCAGGGAAAACATCCTCCTGCAAGGGTAGGAAAATTCCGGAAGAATCCACCAGGTAAATCGTCGGGATACGATTTTCCAGGGCGATGTTCTGCGCGCGAATCACCTTCTTGGAGGTCAGTGGGAAAAATGCGCCCGCTTTGACCGTGGCATCGTTGGCGATGATCATCACCAGACGACTCTTAACGCGGCCAAGGCCCGTAATCACCCCCGCCGCCGGCGCGCCTCCCCACTCCTCGTACATCTCGTGAGCGGCGTAAATTCCAAGCTCGAAGAATTCAGGCTCCGAATCCACCAGCCGGGCGATCCGCTCGCGAGCCGTCAGCCGCCCCTTTCGATGCTGTGACTCGATGGCTTTTTTTCCTCCGCCCTCCCGAATTTTGTTCTCTTCATTTTTGATTTCGGTCAGAAGATCCACCATGCGACGGGTGTTCTTCTTAAATTCTTCAGACTGAGGGTTGATTTGCGACTGGAGTCGTGGGCGAGGCAAAGGGGAAATATCCTCTCGCGGAGAAGTGGATAAAAATTCAGGCGCTATCGGTCTCCTGGTTCCCGGAACATCAGACCTTCATTCCAGTATACTCTGGCCACGCGCGGCCTACCGGATCTTCCCCCGGGCCGCAACGCGCCAGGAACCGATCACTTCCTGATTGCGAACCAGAAAAACTTCGTTCTGGAGATTGACGCACACGCAAACGTGGTTGGGAATGATGGTCAGCCGGTCGCCCACTCGAAGTCGTCTGTCGGTTTGAGAGAGGTCAAGATGGCCATGCTCTTCATTCAGCTTGAAAAGCTTGACCTCCGGAGCTTCCACCACCAGGCCATATCCTTGTTTCGGCCCGGAGCCCAGCAAGTCTGAAGAGAGCGTTTTTGATCCGGCGTCGATCATGGCGCGACCGGGGACCGCCGTTGAGACCACGGTGGCCACCACGCGCGCCGCGCAATCCTCCAATTGACACAACCCCTGATAGTAGGTGTTCAGATCGTTGTAAACATATGTTCCCGGGCGAATCTCCGTGATCCCCGGAATCTTGTGCGATAAGAACGCCGAAGGAGTCGATCCGGCGGATACAATTTCCACGGGAATGCGCGCGCGTTCAAAGGCCGCCAGGACTTTTTGCACTGCCTCAGCAACACGCTGAACTTCCTCAGCGCGCTCCCCTTCGGTTCCCCAGATATTTCCCGGATAGGTCATGAGGCCGCGAAACTTCAACCCAGCCAAGCGGCTTATGCTCTGCGCCAGTTCGGCGCAAGCCGGGCCCGGCTGAAGGCCGCAGCGGTGGAGGCCGGCGTCGAATTCGACTAGCACGCCGAATGTCACACCCTGCGCCTGGGCCGCCGCGGAAAGCTCTCGCGCAGTGATCTCCGAATCGAGCGACATCAATATCCGGCGCGTTCCGGCCAGCGCCGCTAATCGGCGAAGCTTCTCGGCGCCGTAAATCGGATACGCCACAAGAATCTCTTCCGGCTCGGCGCAGGTCATCACTTCCGCCTCGCCGACTTTGGCCACCGTTAATCCAGCGGCGCCGCGCTCAAGCTGCATGCGCGCAAGCTCCGGCGTCTTGTGAGTTTTGGTATGGGGGCGCAATCGCAGGCCATGCTCGCGGCAATAACTCGCCATGCGGTCCAGGTTGCGCTCGAGGGCATCCAGGTCTACCGTTAAAGCGGGAGTCGGGAGTTCATCAACTCGCATGATTGCTCCTATCGGCGTTTCATGCGGCTTTCGCGCACACGAGCGATGCAGTCAATCTCAATCTTAATCTTCGGCAATTGCGCGCCCACGGTGGTGCGGGCCGGAGGGTCTTCCGGAAAGAACTCCCGAAAGACTTCGTTCATCGCATCAAAATCCTTGACGTCGGCGAGAAACACGCCGATGCGGACAATATCTTTCAGAGAACTCCCGGCGGCTTCCAGAAGCGCTTCGATATTCCTCAGCGTTCGCCGCGTCTCGGACTTGATATCGCCCAGTTCAAGCTCATTGGTTTTGGGGTTCACGGAAGCCTGACCGGAAACAAACACAAATCCATCCGCGACGATTGCGGGTGAATAGACGCCTCGCGGTTTCGGCGCATCCTGCGTTCGAATGATCTTTCGCATGAAAAGCTCCTTTGTCGATGGCGGCTCGGAAATTTTTGATCCAGCAGAAATCGAGACGGCCTCTCAGTATAATGAAAGGCTCTTGTCCGGGTAAAGCAGCCGTTTCCAAAAGGCGGAGATCGACGCCTAATTCCGACTGCGCGATTCAGCGCGGAACGCCATGATGGCGAAACTCTCGTGACCCTTAAGCCTGATCCCTCCAAATCGCAGGTCCTGCCCCGCGTTATCGGAACGGTCGGTTCCACGGCGCTCGTGGTCGGAACCGTGATCGGGTCAGGCATCTTCCTGGTTCCCCACAACGTCGCGCAGCAGGTAGGGAGCGTTCAGAGCCTGCTCGGTGTATGGGTGCTCGGCGGCGCGCTTGCGCTGGCCGGTGCGCTATCGCTCGCGGAGTTGGGAGCCGCGCTGCCGGAAGCGGGCGGCGTTTACATTTATTTGCGCGAGGCATACGGGAAGCTGCCGGCATTCCTTTACGGCTGGGGAATGCTGCTGGTGATTGAATCCGGTTCGGTCGCCACGCTGGCGGTGGCGTTCGGAATCTACAGCGCAAGCCTCATCCCGCTCAGCCCGGCGGGGGAGAAAATGGCGGGCTGCGCCGTCATCGCCCTATTAACACTCGTAAACATCGTCGGCGCGCGCGAAGGCTCCATCGTGCAGACGATCTTCACTCTGGCCAAACTGCTAGGGCTTGCGACGATCATGGGGTTCGCCCTGTTCCACCCTGGCGCGCATCATGTTGCAGTTTTACCGCCGCTCCCGACTCCTCATACCTCCTTGAGTTCCTTCGGAATCGCTCTGGTGGGCGTTCTTTGGGCTTACGAAGGCTGGCATATGCTCTCGTTTTCAGCGGGAGAAGTGCAAGCGCCTGGACGAACCCTGCCTCGGAGCTACTTTGCCGGCATGTTAATTGTGGTGGCCGTTTATCTCGGCGCGAATCTCGCTTACCTGCGAGTGCTGCCGCTTGCGGCGCTGGCCCAACATCAGAGGGTCGCGGCCCGCACCATGCAAATCTTTGCCGGGCCGGACGGCGCGACGTTCGTCTCCGCTCTCATCCTGTGCTCCATTTTCGGCGCGATCAACGGCAACACGCTGGCCGGGCCGCGAGCCTATTTCGCCATGGCGCGCGACGGCGTCTTTTTTTCTTTTGTCGGGCGGGTGCACCCGCGCTTTCAAACGCCCGTCGCGGCCATCATCATTCAGGGGCTATGGTCAGTGGTGCTCACCGTAAGCGGCAGCTTTCAGCAACTTTACACCTATGTGATTTTCAGTGGCTGGATTTTTTACGCCGCCGCCGTGCTGTCCGTTCTTGTTCTCCGCCGCCGCGCGCCCCGCCTCGAGCGGCCCTATCGCGTGTGGGGTTATCCGGCGCTGCCCATAGCCTTCGCTCTTGCCGCGCTGGCCGTGGTCGGCAACACTCTGGTCCGCGAGCCGGGCGAGTCCCTGATCGGCCTGCTGCTGATCCTGATCGGAATCCCCATTTATCTTCTCTGGAACCGCAAAGCCCGTCGCGTTCGCCTCTCCTGACCGCCCGCGGTCGCCGCTTCGAAACCCCGTCAAAATAATGCTTGCAATTCGACGCACACTAGGCTAGTATAATAGCGTATCGCTTAACTTAAACCCCTCACCCGATTTCCATCCGAAATAACCCTGAGAGGCACGCGCGTGAACCGCATTTCATCGTCTATTGAGAAAATCCAACCCCATTATTCCGTTGTCGTGATCGGCTCCGGTTACGGCGGCGCGATTGCGGCCTCGCGTCTTGCGCGCGCGGGGCAGAAAGTCTGCCTCCTGGAGCGCGGCAAAGAACTGCTGCCCGACGAGTATCCGGACACGCCGGCGGAAGCCCTGCGCGAAGTCCAGGTGGACGCTCCCGCCGCGGCTTTCGGCTCCCGATCGGGACTTTACAATTTCCATGTGAATCCCGACCTGAGCGTTTTCAGCGGCTGCGGGCTGGGCGGCGGCTCGCTGGTCAACGCCAACGTTTCGCTGCGCCCCGAGCCGCGGGTTTTCAAGGACTCGCGCTGGCCCAGGGCGATTCGCGCCAATCTCCCCTCCGCCCTGGAAACCTACTATCGACGCGCGGAAGAGATGCTGAAGCCGGTTCCCTACCCTGATGAACTCCCCCGGCTGCCCAAACTTCAGGCATTAAAGAAAGCCTTAGCCGCCGCCAACGCGCCGTTTTTCCGCGCTCCCATCAACGTGACATTTTGCGGCGGAGTGAACCACGTGGGCGTGGAGCAACCCGCCTGCGCGCTCTGCGGCGACTGCGTTACAGGCTGCAATTATGGCTCAAAGAACACGCTGTTGATGAACTATCTCCCCGACGCTAAAAACCACGGCGCGGAAATTTTCACTCAGGTTTCTGTTTATTATCTCGAGCCTGAGCAGAACCGATGGCGGATTCATTTTCAACTGCTCAATTCAGGTCGTGAGCTGTTTGACGCGCCCACGCTCTCACTCACCGCTGACATCGTGGTTCTGGCGGCGGGATCGCTGGGTTCAACGGAAATCCTGCTTCGCTCCAAGGCGCGCGGCCTTCCATTATCCGACTGCGTGGGCAGCCGACTTACAGCCAACGGCGACGCGCTGGCCTTTGCCTATAACACCGAAGAGGCGGTGAACGGCATCGGCGCGGGCTGCCACCCTTTAAAGGAAATCGGACCCGTCGGCCCGTGCATCACCGGCGTTATCGACAGTCGTTGCCAGCCTGAACTGGAAGATAGCCTGCTGGTCGAGGAAGGCTCCATCCCCGGCGCTATCTCCGATCTATTTCCTGAAATCCTGGCTGCCGCAGCCGGAGCGGGAAATCATGACGGACGCAGTCTGGCGGCAATCCTCAAGGCCAAAGAGCGTGAGGTGGAAAGCCTGGCGCTCGGCCCTTATCACGGCGCGCTCCGCAACACGCTGCCTTACCTGGTGATGGGACATGACGATGGGCAGGGCCGCATGGTTCTACATGACGACCGGCTGCGGATTGAGTGGCCAGGCCTTATCGAGCAGCCCGTATTCGGGAAAATTCAACAGCTTCTGGAGCGATTAACGGTCCCGCTGGGCGGCGAATACGTCGGAAAGTCGATGTCCAAAATGCTGTTGCGGTCTTCACTGATCACCGTTCATCCGCTGGGCGGCTGCGTTATGGGAGAAGACTCAAGCTCTGGCGCTGTGAATCACAAGGGGCAGGCTTTCAGCGGGAAGAGCGGCGATGTGGCGTATGAAAACCTTTACGTGATGGATGGTTCCGTCATTCCCTGCCCCCTGGGCGTCAACCCCTTGTTGACGATTTCCGCATTGGCCGAGCGCGCGGTGGCGCTGCTTGCTTCGGAGCGCGGATGGACCATCGACTATCGCCTGCCATCCTCACCCGGAATATCTCCTGAGCCGCCGCGTCTGGGACTTCAGTTTACCGAAACCATGCGCGGCTATTTTTCAACCCAGGTCAAGGATGATTATCTCCAGGGCGCCGAGCAAGGCCGGCTGGAGCATTCCACTTGTGAGTTTACGCTCACCCTGGCGACGGATGACCTGAACCAGACGCTTTCCGATCCCTCTCATCCGTTCAGTCTCATGGGCACAGTTCTTGCCCCAACGCTCTCTTCCCAGGCGCTCATGGCGAACGGCGAGTTTCACTTGCTCACGGAAGATACGCAAAACGTCGATACGCGCCGGATGCGATACGAGATGAAGATGACCTCGGCGGAAGGGCAGGCTTATTACCTGGACGGATTCAAGGTGATGCATCAAGGGTTTATCAACCGACTCTGGCCGGAGACGACCACGCTCTATATCACGATTTATGAAGGTGAAAACTCACAGGGCAACCTTCTGGGCAAGGGCATTCTAAAAATCTCGTCTGAAGATTTTCTGCGCCAGATGAACACCTTCCAGGTGACGGGCGCCCAGGATAGTTCTGAGCGACTCGATGCCATGACGCGCTTCGGGCGATTTTTTGCCGGCGCCCTGTGGGAAACCTACGGCGGGATTGCGGCTCCGCCGCATTACCTGCGAGCCGATGCGTCGCCGCGCAAGAAGCGTCCCTTGCGGGCGCCCGCGCCGGAAGTTTATTTCTTCAACACAGAAGACGGCGCGCAACTGCGTTTGTTGCGCTATCGCGGCGGGCGAAAAGGGCCGGTCATCCTCACCCACGGCATCGGAGTTTCCAGCCTTATTTTTCGCATCGACACCATCCGCACAAACCTGGTGGAGTTCCTCGTGGCGCGCGGATTTGACGTCTGGGCGCTGGACTACCGCGGCAGCACCGAGCTGGCCGCATCCAGCCGCCAATTCACCGCCGATGACGTAGCCGCCTATGATTATCCCGCAGCAGTGAAAGAGGTCCTGGAACTTACCGGCGCTCCAAGCGCGCAGATGGTGGCGCACTGCTTCGGCTCAGTCAGCTTCTTCATGGCCATGCTGAAAGGGTTGAAAGGAGTGCGTTCGGCTGTCTGCTCTCAGGTCGCGGCGCATATGGCGACAGCTCCGATGACGCAGATGAAATGCGGCCTTTACATTCCAGAGTTTCTGGATTTTCTGGGCGTCAAGTCTCTGAACGCCTATGTCAACGACCAGACGGGCTGGGAAGACAGGCTCTACGAAGCCGCCATGAGGCTTTATCCGCTGCCTCCGGATCAGCTCTGTACAAGCCCCGTTTGCCATCGAATTACCTTTATGTACTCTCAGGTCTTTGAACATCAGCAACTGAACGAAACCACTCACGACGCGCTGCATGAAATGTTTGGCGCAACGAACATCAGCGCCTTTGAGCACTTGGCGCGAATGGTTCGCGCAGGGCATCTGGTGAACGCGCGTGGGGAAAACACCTATCTGCGGCATCTGGAAAGGCTGAAGATCCCCATAGCCTTCATTCACGGCGGGGAGAACCGGTGCTTCCTTCCCGAAAGCACTGAACGCACTTATAACCTTCTGCGCGAGGCCAACGGCAGGAATCTTTACAGTCGCCACATCATTCCACATTACGGCCACGCAGATTCCATCCTCGGAAAAAACGCCGCAACAGACGTTTATCCCGCAATGGCCCGCCACCTCGAAACCACTCAGGATTGAAGCGCCGCATCGCGATCTCCTCCAAAAATAAAAAGCCCCCGGAACTCGACCGACTCGAGTAATCCGGGGGCCCGGATGCTGATGGGATTGGCTTTCTCGCTAGATTTGCGATAGCGGGCGCTGACCAGCGCCGCGACCCTCTCCACGCTCCATTTAGGCGCCGAGCTTAACGCCCAACGCCGTGCCGCCAGTAAAGGCGGCCTTCGAAGAGGATTCCAAAAGCCAGCGCTAGCAAGCGCCTAAGCCTCAGCACCCTCGCTAAGTTTACAGTCCGTTGGCATGGATCACCTCCTTTCTAGCGTTGAGGTGATCATAAGGATCATCCAACACCGAGTCAAGGGAAAAATGCCGGGACTTTCCGCACTTTTTGTGACCTCCACGCCAGGAACAACCCAAGCTGTAAATTCGGCAGGGTTCATCAGGGCAATCGCCGAAAAAAGCAATCTGATCTCAACCCTGGCCTAAACTTGTCTTTGCTCAACTATGTAAACCGCCAGATGCTCCATAAAATTTCCAAAAGCCCCCTCCTCGGATGAGGAAAGCCGAGCATCAAGAATCGCTGCTACAAGGTCGGCAGCCCGGTTGAGATTTTTCGCCTTAAACAAGTACGGGTTTTTGCTCCGGAGGACACGCTTGAGCCTCAAGTTTTTTAGCGCCTTAATTCGAGCGGTGTGGAACGAATCAATGTGGCTGTTGACATAGTTCCGGATCAGCGAGCGAGTTTTCTCGTCCATGAGTCACGCAAATGCCCTGGTGAAAGGGAGAGTCGGTTCTCGCCGTCGCACGGCTTCTAAGGCAAGCTTATAGTAGGCATCTTTAACTTCAATGCCAATATAATGCCGCCGCAGGTTCAAGCAAGCTACGGCGGTAGTCCCAGACCCAATAAATGGGTCAAGAACCACATCGCCTTCAACCGTAAATAATTTCAAGAACCATTCCGGGAGCGCTACAGGGAATGTCGCGCTGTGATTACGATTGGCGCACTCTGTAGCCAGGTGGAGGACATTGGTTGGATACACCCAATCTTTTCCAAGCCAATTGGAAATTTTCTTTCCGAAACCGCTTAAGACTTTCGACTCGTCGCGTCGTCTGTCAGTATCGCTCAAATTCTTAAGTCTCTTCTCGGCCCATCTTCCCATTGGCACACGCACAGCGTCCTGGTACATTCTGAAATGCTTTTGTTTCGTGAAATGCAGACAACGCTCCCAAGCATCTCGGAAACGGTTCGGCCATCTGCCAGGGTAGCAGTTCTTCTTGTGCCATATATACTCCTCTGTCCAAAGCCAGCCCTGTTTTCGCATGGCCAGGATCAGTTCCAGCACGTAGGTATGGCGCTCGCCTGAGACAACGCGCTCCTTGATGTTCAGAATAAAGGAACCGTCTGGTTTGAGCACGCGAAGAAGCTGTTCCGAGATCGGCAAAAACCAGGAAACGTACCTGGATACGGGTACGCCTCCGTAAGTCTTCTTTCGATTGTCCGCGTAGGGGGGCGAAGTAACAATCAGGTCAACAGATTCTGCTGGGAAGCCTGGAAGGATTTCGGCGCAGTCGCCGTGAACTATCGAGTCAAGAGGAAGACGCATCTCATTTCCGGGCCGAGCCTTACGGGAACATATGTTACCAAGACTTTCTCCAAATGTCACGGCTGCGCTTTGACAGAAAAAGAAGCCTCAAATGAGCCATCGAGCTTTCAGGATCGTCCAAATTAAGCTTTAGCTTGACGGATGCAACTGGCGGCTTTGCCGCCAGGCAACTTCCCGCATCATGGCTTGATATAATAGAGACGCGAGCGCTATGTCCCTCATGCGTCGTCCGTTTGCCGCATTGCTTCTGATCCTGGCCGTCGAGGCGGCTCCGGTCAGGCTTTGGGCGCGTCATCATGATGACGCGGCAAGCCTCACTGCGCACATTGAGCGGGAAAAAAATCCGATCAAGAAAGCCAAACTGGAAATCCGCCTGAGCAAGCTGGAACTTGAGCAAGCGGTTGGCTCCTACGAACGCCATCAATTAAACCCCGGAAAGCAGCAACTCGCCGCGTTTCTCAGCAGAGTGCAGGATGCGTGGGGGCTCCTGAAGAGCAGCGGGCGCAATGCCGCAAGCAAGCCGGATGGCTTCATGCAGTTGGAGATCGCGCTGCGGGAGGACACTCGTTCCTTAAACGATCTGCGGGAGCGGGTGGCCTATTTCAACCGCGCTCCCATCGACCAAGCGATTCAGCAGCTCAATCAACTGCATTCTGAGGTGCTGATCGCGCTTTTTCCCGGCGCGGCTCCTCCTGCCGCCGCCCACGCCAAGAATTCCAAGATGGAGGCAAGCCGACTGACTCAGAGGAGCGCAAAACCATGAGAACGCTGCGCTCCGTTGGCGTCATTTTAGCGCTTGCGTTGATTTCAACCGCAGCCGTCGAAGCCCAGCAGCGCGCCTCCCTCTCGGAAGCCGAAGTCGAAAAGCTGCGCGATACGCAGGACCCGGGCGAGCGGATCAAGGTTTATCTTCAATTCATGCAGGAACGCCTCACCCAATTCGACGCATTCAGAAACCGCCCCGTTGACCCGCGATATAAAACCGGAAAGTTTCTCGACGAAGTGCTCGGGCAATATATCGATCTGGACGACGAACTCAAAGACTGGATTCAATATCAGTACAATCGCGATGGCGATATGCGCAAAGGGCTGCACGCGTTGCTGGACGAAGCTCCACGCCAGCTTGCGCAGTTGCAGCACATCCGGCAGACGCCGGACCCTTACGCTTCGCGTTATTCTGACAGGCTCCAGGACGCTGTCGCCGATCTTGAAGACACGCTGGATGGCGCTGCCACGGCTTTAAATGGACAAGTCAAGAAGATGGGTGAGTTAAAGAAAGAGGAAAAGGAGGCGGGTAAAACATCCAACGCCGCCATCAAGGAAGAAAAGAAACGGATTAAAGAGGAGGAAAAACTGCGCAAGAAAGAGCGAAAAGAGCAACAGGAAAATTGAATCACGGTGTGATAGATTCATGAACGATATGCAGACCGCGGCGCCAGACAACACTGCCGTGCGAGTGGCCTTGTGGCGAGCCCTGCACGTCCAGGTTGATCCGCCGCCGCACGTGCTCGAAGACGAAATTGGCCTCAAGCTGGCGGCCCCGGACGAGGGCTGGCGCCGGCGGCGGGACTGCGATCCGCACTTCACGAGGCGCTTCCGCGCCTCCATCGTAGCCCGCGCCCGCTTCATCGAGGATCTGGTTGCGGAACAGGCTGACCGCGGCGTCCGCCAATACGTGATCCTCGGCGCCGGCCTCGACACCTTCGCCCAGCGTCGGCCAGAGATCGCCTCCCGCCTGCGGGTCTTCGAAGTTGACCGGTCTGGTCCTCAAGCCTGGAAGCGCCAGCGCCTGATTGAGCTTGGCTTCGGCATTCCAGAATGGCTGCGGTTCGTGTCGGTCGATTTCGAGGCGGATGGTTCCTGGCGGGAGCGGCTGGCGACTGCGGGCTTTGATGCTGGCCAGCCTGCGGTCGTGGCTTCCTCCGGCGTCAGCATGTACCTTACCAGGGACGCGATTGCGGCCACGTTGCGCCAGGTGGCGGCGCTCGTCCCAGGCTCTACGCTGGTTATGACCTTCATTCTGCCGCTGGAGCTCGTCGAACCCGAGGAGCGTCCTGGGCTTGAAGCAGCGGAGAAAGGAGCGCGAGCGAGCGGGACGCCTTTCATCAGCTTCTTTACCCCGCCGGAGATGCTGGCCCTGGCCCGAGAAGCTGGTTTCAGGGAGGCCCGGCACGTCTCGGCAGCCGATCTAACCCAACGTTACTTCGCCGGCAGGACAGATGGCCTTCGGCCAGGCTCGGAAGAATTGCTGGTAGCGACTACCTGATGAGAGGGAATTTATCGGCAGATCAGGAGTCACTTTAAAACCTCGCTCTGCTTGTCCAACTGGTTACTGGAAAAAATGGAGGCTGTCATGCTGAGCCCTTCGGCTTCGTTCAGGATAAACTCCGCGAAGCATCCCTGTATTTGTAGAACCCAGAAATACAGTGACCCTTCGTCGCCTTCGGCTCCTCAGGATGACAGTTTGGTAGGTTTTTTCACCAGATTGTGTTTGTCCAAAAGGTTTTGAAACAGCTTCCGGTGATTCACATTCAGTCGCCTCATGACTTCATCATCCAACCCTCACCTCAGTTCCCAACTACCCCTTCCCTTCCATTCTTCTCCAACTCCGGAAGAAATCTTCGCCCGTGTTTTCCGTCGCGTGCGCGCCGGAAAAGCGCTTCCCAGAATCCGCGTGACTTTCCGCGAGTGGGCGCAATTGCGGAGCACCATCCGGCTTACCCAGGCCGGCGTTGAAGTTGAAATCTCCGATACGCTGCGGGACGCTTCGGCCATGGTCCTCGAAGCGCTGGCCGAAATTCTGATCTGCCGCCTGAACGGTTCCCACCCTTCCCGCGAAGCTCGCGCCTGCTACCTGGCATGCATCATGTCGCCGCCAATGCGGCAGCGCATCAACGAAGCGCGCCGCGCGCGGGGATTTAAATTGATAAGGCCCGCCAAGGGGCGCTGCTTCGATTTGCAGCAGATCTTCGATCAACTCAACGGCGACTACTTTCAGAACGAACTGCGAGTGCGGCAGATCGGCTGGAGCCAGGGCCACTCCCGGACGATTCTCGGCCATCATGATCCTGCCCATGAGACCATCACCATCAGCAAATCGCTGGATAAGCCTGCGGTCCCCCGTCTGCTGGTTGAATTCATCGTTTTTCACGAGATGCTGCACGCGCGGTATGCGGTTGAGCGAAATCACCATCGCCGCGTGATTCACTCCGCGCAATTCCGCGCGGCGGAAAAGCAATTTGTCCATTACTCGGAAGCACAAAAACTTCTAAAGTCCGGCAAGTGGGGAACGGGATGGGAAGGCTGAGTTTCTTCCGCTGCCGAAGATAATCGCTACTGAAACCTTCCCTCGTCAAACTTTTCTACCAGGGTTACAAACTATAAGCTGTAGCGGTGCTGTCCTCAGCGCCGAAAAACGCCGGTGAGGACACTGGCGCTACAGAAGATGCCATCGCGGTGATTTGTAATTCTCACGAATTGATGCTCTCATCGGCCCGCTTTTGTAGTACTATGCCGTGCTGGAAAAACGTTTGCGTGGCGAGGCTTTGATGACGAATCTGACACGACGGGACTTCTTGAGACAATCAGCGCTGCTGGGAGCCAGCGCTGCGCCGATCGGGGCCAACGGAATCGCATCGGCCCGCGAGCCTTCTATCCCATTCCCACGGATGCCGCGGGAGCGGCTCTCTGTCACCTCCTGGCCCTTCCGCGCCTACATTGACAGCCCCACAAATCGCTATCGCGACCCTAAAAAACCGGGGATGGACCTGAGAGATTTCGCGGCCATGGTGGTGGAGAAATTCAACATCCGCAACATTAATCCGCTCAGTTGGCATTTCAGTTCAACCTCAGCGGCCTATCTGGACGCATTCCGCAAAAGCATTGAGAAAGCCGGTTCGCATCTGGTCGGGCTGGGGCTTGGCGGCGGCGCCTTCTATGATCCCGACGCCAGCAAGCGCCAGCAGGCCGTCAACTACAGCAAGCGGTGGATTGATATCGCGGTCATTGTCGGCTCCCCCAGCGTGCGGCCGCAGATTAATGAGTCTCACCGCATCAAGCCGGATGTCGATCTCGCTGCGCAAACCTTTGGGGAAGTCGCGGATTACGGAGCCAGGAAGAATATTGTGATCAATATGGAGAACGACGATCCGTTCACCCAAGACCCGTTCTTCATTGCGAAAGTGATTGAGAAGGTGGACAACCCCTACCTGCGAAGCCTGCCAGACTTTGGGAATTCCGCCGTGAAGGGCGCTGCCTTCAACGAGAAGGCCATGGAAGTGATGCTTCAACACGCCTATAACATGACCCATGTGAAGGACGCGATTCAGGGAGAACACGGCGAGGTTTTTAAAGTCGACCTTCCGCAGATATTCTCCATTGCCAAAAGCAAGGGTTATCGCGGGTACTTTTCAATGGAATACGACACCGATTTCGGAGACCCGTTCACCGGTACGCGGAAATTAATCGAGGAAAGTTTGAAATGCCTGGCATGAAAAGCGAGCGCGCAATCAGCAATCAGTCGTCAGCATTCAGCTTTTCGCCCTCGGCTTTCCTGCTGATAGCTGACTCCTGTTTGCTGAAGGCTAAAGCAATGCAGGAATTCTTCGCTCCGCCCGGAATGACAGGACGGCGAAACTTTTTTACAGGGGATTACAAATTATAGTGACACTATTTGCTGTAGCGGCGCGGTCCCTTCACTTCGTTCAGGGCAGGCTCTCAGCGCCGAAAGACGCCGGTGGGGACACCGGCGCTACAGAAGAAGTCGTCACTATAATTTGTAATCCTCAATAGAATA
>DATGKJ010000254.1:0-5787 GCA_035294685.1 Terriglobia bacterium
TCTTCTGCACGACGACATTGCCGTAAACAGGATCCGAAAGTGTTTCTCGACGCTCAACTGTTCCCTTACGAGGCATCTCAATAGCTCTCAGTTTTCAGCATTTAGAATTCAGCATTCTTACGACGCTTTGGGCCGCTTGGCTCCGTACTTCGAGCGTCCCTGCCGACGGTCGCCTACGCCGGCTGAGTCCAACGTGCCGCGGATCACGTGATAGCGCACCCCCGGGAGGTCTTTCACGCGCCCGCCGCGAATCAAAACAATCGAGTGTTCCTGAAGGTTGTGCCCCACGCCGGGAATGTAAGTTGTCACTTCCATGCCGTTGGTCAACCGGACGCGCGCCACTTTTCGCAAAGCCGAGTTCGGCTTTTTGGGCGTTTGGGTGTAAACACGGATACAAACACCCCGCTTTTGAGGGCAACTCTCAAGAGCCGGGCTTGACGTCTTAAAACGCGGCGCTTTACGACCCAGGCGAATCATTTGGCTGAAAGTAGGCACTACGAACTCTAACCTCCACTTGCCTCAGATTTCCCAAAACGCGAGGGGCATCCCAGACAGGAGCCTTACCAGCGACAAAGCCTTTCAAATGTAACAAATGCCTGCGGAGAGTGTCAAGAGTTTCACTGCCCAAAAATTGGAAAAAGTTACGTTCTTAACGTTCGCAGTCAGCAATTTCCGGGAGGAGGGCCCTGCGCTTCGTAGAAGTCGATACGGTAACCTTAAAGGGAAGCCTCAGACCTGCCAGAATGCGACTTTTATTATACGTGATCTTCTCCCGAGTTGGCTAGTGCCTGTCGGGGCTGTTGCCGCAAACTCTCACCCTGTTGAGCCTGAGCAGAAACATCTTTTTGCTTTCAGGGCTTTTATCAATCTTAAGAAAGGATCAAGGCTGCGCAACGCCGCGGCTGAAGGCTCGCGCTTCCTTCACGGGTCGTTTGGAGAAGGGGCGGAGACGCTGGTTTTACTAATGGCAATAAATTTCATTAGCAAACCAAACCCTTGCCCGTTTACCGCATTTCTAGGATTTCCTGTTCTTTGCTCTTTCCCTGGAGATCGAGCTTGCCGATAAACTCGTCCGTCAGCTTTTGGCTTTCCTCAAGCCCCCGCCGCTCATCATCCTCGGAAATCTTTTTGTCTTTCAGCAATTTTTTAAGGGTCTCGTTCGCCTCGCGGCGAAGATTGCGAACGGTCAGCCGGTGTTTCTCCACGATCGTGTGCACGTGCTTGACCAGTTCTTTTCTTCTCTCCTCAGTGAGCGGCGGAAGGGGAACGCGCAGGATCTTTCCGTCGTTCACCGGGTTGAGACCGAGGTCGGAAGAACGGATGGCCTTCTCGATGGCCGCCAGCAAGCTGGCATCCCAAGGCTGCACCGTGATCAAGGTCGGCTCCGGCACGCCCAGCGTCGCCACCTGATTCAAGGGGGTTGGCGTTCCATAATAGTCCACCTTCAGATGATCCAGAAGCGCGGTTGAGGCGCGGCCCGTCCGCACCGCCGCCAATTCATGCTGAAGGTCTTCAACGGCCTTGGTCATTCGAGCCCGCGTCTGGGCCAGGGTTTCTTTCACCATGAGATCCGCCTCCGCGCGCCACCAGCGACCCCACTTTCTCACCGGCGACCACGCGTTTGAGATTTCCGGGAACATTCAGATTAAAGACAATAATCGGCAGGCTGTTATCCATGCAGAGGGAAATAGCTGTGGTATCCATCACGGCCAGCCCTTTGGAAAGAACGTCCAGGTAAGAAATGCTCGAAAACATCTTGGCGTCGGGCGAGGTTTTCGGATCGCGGTCGTAGACGCCATCGACTTTGGTCGCCTTCAGGATAACTTCCGCTTTCACTTCCATGCCGCGCAGCGCGGCGGCCGTATCCGTGGAAAAATAAGGGCTGCCCGTGCCTCCCGCCAGGATCACGACGCGTCCCTTTTCAAGATGGCGAATCACGCGCCGGCGAATGAAAGGCTCGGCAATTTCCCGCATTTCAATCGCCGTCACGACGCGCGTATAAGAGCCGCTTTTCTCCAGCGCATCCTGAAGCGCCAAAGCGTTCATCACGGTCGCCAACATGCCCATGTGATCTGCCACGACGCGATCGAATCCGCTGGCCGAGGCCGCTACCCCGCGAACGAAATTGCCGCCGCCCACCACGATGGCGATCTCGACTCCCGACTCGTGAATCTCATGAACTTCCTGCGCAATGCGGCTGACAACCTCCGGATCGACTCCAAAACCTTGAGACCCCATCAGGGCCTCGCCGCTAAGCTTCAGAAGGATGCGATGGAAGGCTGGCGCGCTGGTCATAAAGCAGGAAATGTCATAGGTTTTGAGCCCCGTCGTGATGCGTCGGAACAAAGAGCAGCGTCGCGCCACCCGAACGATTGAACAGGCTCTGGGATCGTGCGAAATTGCCTTGATCTGAAGCAGCCCCTCGGGGGATTTCCCGGGAGGCGGGCGTTGTTAGCGAGGCTTGGCCAAAAGAGTCACCCAGCGGCTCCGTTTTCGGAAGCGGTCTTGGCGATCCCTTCGCCCACTTTAAAGCGCGCAAAGCGACGAACGGTGATGTTCTCGCCGAATTTGGCGATCTTAGACGTAATCAATTCACGGATCGTCTGGGAGGCGGAAACGTCTTTGATGAAGTGCTGTTCGTAAAGGCAATTCTCTTCGTAGAATTTTCCAAGTCTGCCTTCGATCATCTGCTCGATCACCGCAGCCGGTTTCCCGGACGCCAGAGCCTGTTCCCGGAGAATGGCCTTTTCGCGCTCCAGCGCTTCCGGCGTCACGTCTTCCTTGCGGATAAACTGGGGATCCGTCGCGCAGATGTGCATAGCAATGTCATGAGCGAGTTCCTGGAATTCCTCATTTCGCGCCACAAAATCGCTTTCGCAGTTGATTTCGACCATCACGGCAATTTTGGACCCAGGGTGAACGTAGGTGCCAATCAGCCCTTCGGACGTCACGCGACCGGCCTTCTTGGCAGCCATCGCCTGCCCTCTCTTGCGCAAAATCGTAAACGCTTTTTCCGGATCGCCGTCAGCTTCCTCCAGCGCCTTCTTGCACTCCATCATCGGCGCTCCGCTCATTTCACGGAGACGCTTCACTGATTCTGGTGTTACGCTCATTCTGCCAACTTTCTCCACCTGCTGTCCGAGAGCCATCAGGCTGCTTCGTAGCAGAAAATAATCCCTGTAAACTTTGGGTTGCTCACGAGATTCCGCATCAGGCGAGCACTCATCTCTTCATCCACTTGGCAGTGGGAAGCGCGTCATTCCGTTGCCCACTCTTCTAAGAAAGAGGAAGACAGTGAAATTCGCAAATTACACCGAATCTGCCGCATCCGCGTCCGCATCCGTTTCATCGCTCTTCAGCGGCCGAGCCCTGCCTCCTGCTTTTCGTCGAGTTTTCGGAACCCTCACCGCGCCGTCCTCTTTTTCTTCCGCGGACATCACACTTTCAGGGAAAACCTGCCCCGCATCGAAGTAATCCATCTCCGCGGCCGCTGCTTCTTCGTCTTCCAGAGCCATTTCCGGGGCAGCCTCGCTTTCACTCGCTTCGAAAGCCGCTCGCTCCCGTTCCGCCTCGAGCTCCGCCGCAATCTTCAAGGCTTCCTGCTTCTCCTCTTCGAGACGGCGGTCTTCAGCCGCCTGGCGTCCCTCAAGAACGGCGTCCGCAATGCGCGATGTGAAGAGCCGGATGGAGCGCAAAGCATCGTCGTTGCCCGGAATGACATAGTCGACCAGATCGGGGTCGCAGTTCGTGTCCACGATAGCCACCACTGGGATGCCCAGCTTGTGAGCTTCTTTCACGGCGATATGTTCGTTGTTGGAGTCGATGACAAACAGAGCATCCGGCAGTCCCGACATTTCCTTGATGCCTGCCAGGTTATATTCCAGGTGCTGCCGTTCGCGCTCAAGCCTCAAGACCTCTTTTTTGGGCAGCAGCTCGTAGCGCCCGTCGCGGCTCATCTCCTCCAAATCCTTGAGTCTCTGGATGGATTTCTGAATCGTAGAGTAATTCGTCAGCAACCCGCCCAGCCAGCGATGATTCACATAGTACATCCCGCATCGCGTAGCTTCTTCCGCAATGGCCTCCTGGGCCTGGCGCTTGGTGCCGACGAAGAGCAGCGTCTTGCCTTCTGCTGAGAGATCCGAGACAAATTTTGCGGCTTCTTTGAAGAGCTTGAGTGTCTTCTGGAGATCGATAATATAAATTCCGTTGCGCTCCCCGTAGATATACTCCTTCATCTTGGGGTTCCAGCGCCGCGTCTGGTGTCCAAAATGGACCCCAGCCTCTAAAAACTCTTTCATGCTGATTGTGGACAATGATCCTCCCAAAACTCAGCGGCAGGCGACCGATGAAAATCAATGAACGAGGACTTTGTTACCCGAAGCGCCGCTCTCCTCATCGGGATCGTAGCGAGCCTGCAAAACGGGCGTCAGTCCCCTTTCGGCTCGCACGCCACTGGTTTTTTACCGTTTTGAGAACTGGAAGCGCTTGCGAGCGCCCTTCTGGCCGTACTTCTTCCGCTCTTTGACGCGGGAATCGCGGGTAAGAAATCCGCCCTTGCGGAGTTGGGGACGCAACTCCGGATTGAATGCCAATAGCGCGCGGGCAATGCCCAGCCGCGCCGCGCCCACCTGCCCATGGAGTCCGCCGCCGCGGAGTAAAATCAGAATATCAAATTTCCCCACCGTTTCTGTCGCCATGAGCGGCTGTTGCAATTCCACCCGAAGCGCCTCCGAGGGCACGTATTCTTCCAACGGACGGCGGTTGAGAAGAAGCTTCCCCGCGCCGGGACTCATGTAAACTCGGGCAATCGCCGTCTTGCGTCGCCCTGTGGCTCGAAACTGAACGGATTCCGTCACCGCGTTCTCTCTCTAAAATAGGATTTTCTGGGAAGGGAAGTCAACGATCAAGGCGAACTTCCACCGGCTTTTGAACCGCATGAGGATGGGTTGGACCGCAATAGACCTTCAGGCGGCGAGCCATCCGCTCACCCAGGCGTGTCTTGGGCAACATGCCCAAAATCGCATTGCGAACTAACTCCTGAGGCCGGGTTTCCATATATCTGCGAGCCGTTACTTCTTTCAACCCGCCGGGATAGCCCGTATGGCGCCGGTAAATCTTCTCGTCCAGTTTTCGCCCTGTGAGAACGACCTTTTCGGAATTGATGATGATCAGCCCGTCGCGGTGATCCTCATGCGGCGTATAATCCGGGCTATTTTTGCCCATCAGGACTTGCGCGGCTCGCGCCGCAAGCCGCCCCAGCGTCCAACCCTCCGCGTTGACGACATGCCAGCGAATCTTCCCTCGCTTTAATCCCTGAAGGTAAGTTCCCACACCTCTCTCCGTTTAACTCATTTATTGCAATCTTTCATTAATACTTGAGGGACAAGAATTTGTCAATCAGGTTGGCGCGCAAAAATGCTATTCGCGGCCCCGCTTGTGGTGTAAGTTTACTTTTGCCGCTTGGAATTTAGGCGCAGGAAGATCGCAAAAAGAGCCAAGCCGAAGACCATAGCCACAACGCCAACACCAACTGATTTAGTTTGACGGTAAGCATGCCAGAAGTCGTAAACACCGGACAAGGTTATCGCCATTCCTGGCGTGACGGCGATTCGTTTTGCCCACGTCATCATGAGTCTTTCTTTATCAACTTATTGAGGATTACAAATTATAGTGACGACTTCTTCTGTAGCGCCGGTGTCCCCACCGGCGTCTTTCGGCGCTGAGAGCCTGCCCTGAACGAAGTGAAGGGACAGCGCCGCTACAGCAAATAGTGTCACTATAATTTGT
>DATGKJ010000255.1:0-12241 GCA_035294685.1 Terriglobia bacterium
CACATCCAATTTCGCAGTGGCAGGCGTCGCGGAAAAAATCAGTTGATGGGCCACGCGGAGATACCCTGCTTCAGCAGCGAATAGGTCGAGAACGCCGGCGCGCCTGGCCATGACAACAAGATTCCCATCGGAGCTTATTTCGCCCAATGGGGTGACGGCACTAATCAGCGACGCGGGAATGGTCCGAAGAAGAACCACAACATCGCCGTTGGGAGTCTTAAAGCCACTGCCTGAAGCAGTTTGGAATGCGGTAAGAGGCGCAATTTCCGAAGGTTTCCGGAATCGCATCGCCACCGAAAGATTTGCAGAAGTCGCCGAACGCGAATCCAGCCGCAAAGTCTCCCGAGGCAGCACTTGATCACGATCAAGGTTCTCATAGGCATTCTCTGGAATTGGCGCGCGCTGAAGCGCCCATTGATGATTTGCGCCGCCAGCGGTAAGGGAGGCGGATGCGAATTGAGCCTGGATCGTGGCGCTCGCATGGTCAATATGAACGTGCGCCTCAGGAGGGACATGAAGGAAAAATGTGCATCGGTGGGGAGAAGGGAATTCCAGGTGATCCTGCACGACGAAAATATCCGGCTTGATAAAGAGATATTCGCGCCGGTATCGGTTGAGTGTAATCCCATCACGATAGGCGGGGGCGAGATCAGCGGCGAGATAGTCTATTCCGGTTGAAAAGACATGCTTGTCAAACTTGGCATGCCTCCCAAGAGCGCTCCAGTAGCGGCCATCATAGTCTTCCTGGCTGAAAGGATCGCCATCCACGACCACTGTGTTATGGCCCGGCGCTTGAGTGAAGTAATCAGCGTATCGCGGGTCTTTGTAGTAGTCCGCGTATCCGGCTTCGGCGATCAGCTTCTCTCCGAATGCCGCCACCTGAAAACTTCCCTGGTCATGATGCTCGTGATTGAACCATGGGCCCACACGGATTGAGATGACCGTCGAATCGGGATCCCAGCCGCTGCGCAGCACGGCGCTTCCCCGCAAAGGGAAGATGCGCTCAGGCGGCGGGCTTGGAGACGGAGTCTCGGGTCGCGTGCAGCAGACAAGATCCAGCAGGCCGGGCGCTTCCTCCAGAGCGCGGCCCGTATGACTGAGGCGGATGACCCCCATCAGCGTGCTGCTCCGGGCGCTTTCGTAAAAATCTTCAAGCGCGGGATCGCCCGCATTCTCAGCCGGCCAGGCGTAGCCGGAAAGCGCGGAAAGGTCCGTCCCGAAATCTCCGGTGTCCAGAAACTTTCCCGGCGCGAATTCCGCATAGCGCAACCACCAGAAGGCGCGCATCATTCTTTCGAGGCCCTTCGGGTGGATATGAAGGGCCTGAAGCGCCGCACCTCCCCACGACATTCCCTCCATGGCGAAGTTCTCATATCCTGCAGGTTCGGCCTCGCTTCCATCTCCAGGGAAGAGTCCCTGAAGCAGATTCTCGTAGGCTACAATGAGCTCTGCCAGCGCGGAGCCGAAGCGACCGTTCCAGTCCGGAATATTCCCGGAAAGCGCGATACAAGCGGCCATCGCGCCTCCCACAGAGTTCGCCATGTGGTTGCTGGATGCAGTAGGCAGACGATCATCGAAAAAATAATCCTCAAGCGTGGGACGGATGCTGTTCCTCCAAAAGGCGTTCGCAATGCGAGTCTTCTCTTCGGGGCTGAGTTGATCTGCAATCAGGTCGTAGCCTAACGCAACTCTTTGCGTGAACACGCCAACTTCGTAGTAAGTATGCAGTCCGTGCGCAACGAACCAGGGCGGCGTCCAGGTGGGCCACTGCGAAACGGTATTGAGAGCCTTGCGCGCGGTCTCTAACGCTTGTCTGTTACCGCTCAGTTGAAAGTCGAGAGCGTTGAAAGCGATGGCGTCGCTATACGACTCCATTAATTGGAAATACTGAACGAGGCCGGGAAATACAGAAACCGGAGAGAGCAAAGCGATGTTCTCGCCCGCCTGAGGATTATAGGCCAGACTGGCGCCAAGCCGCGCGGCCCGCTGATGCACAATTTTAAGCAGCGCGTTGGAGTTCATCTGCGAACGCAACTGCGCAAGGCGATTGGGTGTAAGTAGAATGCGGGGATGCGAAGGGGTTCCGGTCAGCACCAGGAAACGAAAATCACGTTCTGCTCCGCCACTGCGGACATGAGCGGACCAAAGTCCCGGCTGTGGTGAAGAATCCGCGGTGATGCCGACATGGGTGCGATTGAATCCGTTCGGCTGGCTAGGACCAACCGCCTGGCTTGCTGACCTTCGGCCGCTGCCGTCATAAACTGAGACGTCTCCGCCTTCGTTCCCAACCAACTCAACAGGAATTCGCCGCGAGAAAACTCCCTGGGCGACGGCGACGCCACTGACACGCGAAATTTGAAGCGAAGGAGCTTTCAACGTCAGAGCCTTTGGCCGTTCGGCCTCCACCTCGAAGCTTCGCATGGTGAGCCGGTTGTGCGAGCCAGGAATCGGAGAGGCAACGTCCGCTTCGACAACGACAGCTTCTATCTTCGCTCCTGCTTCGGGAACACTCAATTGTTTGCCTGTAAGCGTGACATCATGAACGCCTTGACTCGCGGGAATCGAAGTCATGTATCTGTGCCCGTCGGCTGCGACGAGCGTCACTTGCGATTGTATTATGGGCCCGCCCGCCTCGAGCGTGTAAGCCAGTTCCATCATCGAGGAGGGCGTTGCGCGAAACTTCAGCGGACGCAGCAATCCCACGCGCAAAATCCTTTGACCACGGGCGATAACATCCCGCACCAGCATGGCCGATCCGTCCGAGGTCGTTGTATAAAGCGACGGGTCGTAGCCTTCGTCCTGAGCGAGCGGATAACTGATCCAGCCGGGGATTCCATTTCTAAAGTCCTCCTGAAAACTCCACGACGCCCTGCCCGCTGGCACGGCTCCTCCGGCCAGGCTCATGGGGCCGCATAGTGCAGAGAGCAGGAGAAGCAGAAGAGAGTGTGTGAAAATCTTCATGGCTAATGGATTACTGAAAACCTCCGAAACCAGCCATCCCTTCGTCTCGCTCAGGGCAGGCTCTCAGAAGCTGAAAGTGGCGAAGAATCATGACGAGCAATCAGCGTTCAGCTTCTTCGTCCCGGAGTTTTACTGCTGAGAACTGAAGGCTATTTGCTGAAAGCCAAGAGAATACAGGGATTCTTCGCTTCGCGGCGCTCCGCTCAGAATGACAGGCGGAAGCTCAGCATGACGCGCTCGAAGAATTTTTCAGCGGCTTCCTAAAGCGTCAGATTGCTGGATCGTTTCTTCCCGCTGCTCAAGCCGCGCCAGAGCGGAAGCGTGGCGCTGTATCTTCTCGCAAGCGGCCAGAATATCTTCCACATCTTTCTGCGCGCCGAGGAAAAGACTGTGCTCCAGCCAGATGCCATCGCGGCAGACTTTTTCACTTTCCGGAAGAAACAACGACGTGTAGTCCTGCGGCGCTTTCCATTCGCCGCACTGGCACGGAGGGCGGCTGAAAACCGGATTGCGGTACAGCGGATAGGGATACGTTCGTTGCGCCGGAATGCCTTCAGCCTGCAATGCGCGAAGAAACAGGTCGCGCGAAATTCCGTCAAACTGCGATGGATCGTAACGCAAAGTGACCAGGTAATACGGCTGCCTATCCACGCGTGGATCATCCTCTGGCATGGTCAATCCAGGAATAGCGCGCAATTGCTGGCGGAAATACTGGACGTTCTCTTTGCGGACCCGCGACTGCTCCGGCAACTTGCGCAGTTGCGCGCAAAGGATCGCCGCCTGAAAGCCCGTCAGTCGATAATTGCTGCCCAATGTAAAGTGCTCGTACCAGCCGGCGCCCTTGCGCCGCCCCTGGTTGCAATAGCTCCACAACCGGGCGGCAAGGTCTGAGTCGTTGGTCACAATGATGCCGCCTTCTCCTGACGTCACCAGCTTGAAAGCCTGAAAGCTGAAGGTCCCTGCGCTTCCAAAATTACCCACCGGCACGCCGCGCCACCTCACCCCGTGCGCATGGGCGGCATCTTCAATAAGGGCGAGGTTGTGGCGTTCGGCAATCGTTCGGAGCGCGTCCACCTCAGCCGGCCGTCCGCCGAAATGAACTGCGATAATGGCTCTGGTGCGCGGCGTGATGGCCGCCTCAACGGCTGTGGGCGAAAGATTCAACGTCACCGGATCAATATCCGCAAACACCGGGGCTGCATGGCAGAGCAGCACCGAGGTGGCCGTCGCGATAAAGGTAAACGGCGGGACAATGACCTCATCCCCGCATCCAATTTCCAGCGCGCGCAGCGTGGCCTCAAGCGCCACTGTTCCGTTCGCGCAGGAGATCGCATGGCGAACCTGGTGCAATTCGGCAAACGCAGACTCGAACTCCTCAACCTTCCCGTTGTAGCCTCCCCACGAGCCGCTCTCGAGCACCTCCCGCAGTGAACGCTCTTCCTCTTCGCCGTAAACCGGCCAGGGCGTGAAAGGAGCTTTGCGAACTAGGGCGCCGCCAAGAATTGCTAATTCCATCGTGGATCAAACCTCTTGCTCAAGGCTTCTCTCCCTCAACGGCCCTTGCCCTGCTTGAGGAGCTGAAAAGATTTGGTTCACAAACAAAACGTCACGCCAAGACGCGAAGCGCAAAGACTCAAAGCGTAAGCCATGAAAGAGTTGCTCCGGCAATTCTCTGCGCCTGGTCGACTTTGCGAGAGGCTTTGCGTTTTTTCGCCCTGACCTGCGCGGCAAATCATTCTCATCATCTGGACGCCGTTCTGGAAGCCCCTGCCACATACCCGCGCAAAGTTGAAATCTGCGCGCAGGCTTCTTTCAGCGCCGCGGCGACCTCGCGGTCTTTCTCCGGCTGCAGGCGGACCGCCGGCGCGGAAATGCTGAGGGCGGCAACCACGCTTCCTTCTCCGTCCAGAATGGGCGCTGCCAGACAGCGAATGCCGCGCGAGTCCTCTTCGTTATCCACCGCATATCCTTGCGCTCGGACGCGGCTGAGTTCCTGAAGGAAGGCGGAACGCACTCGAATGGTCTGCGGTGTAAAAGCCTGCATGGGATGCCGCTTGAGGATGGATTCCACTTGCGCCCGCGGCAGGCAGGAAACCAGACATTTGCCGAGCGCCGTCGAATGCACCGGACTGCGCATTCCCGCGTGCGCGGCCAGGCGAAAAACCTGCGGGCTTTCCATCACGCGAATGTACAAGACCTCGTCGCCGTCCAGCACGCCCAGGTTGACCGTCTCCTGGAAGCGATGCAGCAACCCTGCCATGAACGGCCCCGCCTGCGCCGCCAGGTCCGATTCAGGCCTCAGCGGACCCGCCAGCCGGGCGAGCCGGCTCGAGATGGAGTACCGCCCGTCCACGCCCTTCTCCACGTAACCCAAACGCTCCAGCGTGAAAAGAATGCGGAACACGGAGCTCTTCACCATCCGCGTGCGCGCCGCAAGGTCAGCCAAACGCAAATTGCGCTGCCCGCGAAACGCTTCGAGCACCAGCATGGTTCGTTGAATCACGACAATGTAGTTGTTGGCCGCCATCTTCTCTCGCCCTTTCAGAGCGCTTAGTCTAACAGCCTCTGGCCGTGATGTACAGAGAAATTTAACGTGTGTTCTATTGAATAGAACGCCCACTATTCACGGGCAACTCGAATATATTGCTTAATTTTAGGCTTGACAAATCGAAGGCACTTATCAAAGAATGCATTGTCCTGAAACATTGTTCTATCAAGTAGAACAACAATATTTGTAGCCTTCAGGCAAGGAGGGACCTATGAGACTCGCATTCAAGGGCATCTTCTTTGTGGTGGCTTGCTTCAGTTTCGTTCTCCTCGCAAGCCTCCCGGCAAGATCGCAGAGCCAATTCGGCGCGACGGGCACGGTGCTGGGACACATTCAGGATTCTTCCGGAGGGGCAATCCCCGGAGCAAAAGTGACGCTGCGCAACACGCAGACAGGCATCAGCCGGACATTCACCACCGGCAGCGCCGGCGACTACGTCTTTGTGAATGAAATTCCCGGCATTTACGTTGTGACGGTCGAAAAGAACGGATTCATCACAGCCACCACGCATGGGTTAATCCTTCAGGTGGGCCAGACTTTGCGGCAGGATTTCACGCTGCAAGTCGGCTCCGAGACACAGCGAGTCACCATCAGCGCCCAGGCGCCCATGCTCCAAACAGATAACGCCGCCATCGGATCGGTGGTTAACTCACGGACGATTGCCGCCCTGCCGTTGAACGGCCGAGATTACACGACGCTCATCGCGATCAATGCGGGAGTAACCCAACCTTCCGGCGGCATCCAGGCGACTATCTTTGACCCGCACGGCCTCAATCCCAGTTGGTCTATGTCCAGCATCGACGGCGCGCGCCCGGCTTCGATCAGTTATCTTATTGATGGAATCACGGACAGCGATCAGTTCTTTGCCAAGTCCATCAGTCTGATTTCGGCGGATTCGATTCAGGAATTCAAGCTTCAGAACGGACTCTATTCCGCGGCTTACGGCGCCGGATCGGCGCAGGTGAACGTGGCCATCAAATCGGGAACCAATCAGCTTCACGGCACGGCCTACGACTATTGGAGGAACTCAGCTCTTCAGCCCGACAACGCCATCATTGCCGCTCTCAATGCCCGGAACGGAAGCCATACGCCGGTGGTAAGCCCTTTCAACCAGAATCAATTCGGTTTCACGCTGGGCGGACCGATGGTGTTCCCTCGAATCTACAATGGCCGTGACCGCACCTTCTGGTTTGTGGGCTACGAAGGCGGACGCCAGATTTCCGGCGGCGTCTCACCGGGATTTGCCCAGCTTCCCACGGCCAAAGAGCGCAACGGCGATTTTTCAGATTGGCCCTATCCCATCTATAATCCCGCAACGACAGGCTCCGTACCGGCCACCACGGATAATCCCGCCGGGCGCGCTCCGTTTCCCAACAACACGATCCCTTCCGGCATGATCAGCCCGATTGCCCAGAAGTGGCTGAATTATTTCCCGACGCCCAACATTAGCTGCCAGTTGCCGTGCCCGAACTTCTCCAAGGTCGTGAAGAGCGCCATCACCACGGATACGGTGAATGGCCGGGTGGATCACCAACTCACCAGCCGGGATCGCCTTACAGGAACGGTCATTGTTTCGCGCGACGTGCCGTATACCCCTTCTATTCTCCCCGCAAGCTCCAGCACATCTTTTTCTCGCACGCGCATGGTGGGCCTCGATTACATTCGCAATCTGACGCCCAATTCGATCAACGACTTTCGCGCTGGCTACAACCGCGAGAACTTCCATGAAGGGTCCGTCACAGCCTTCGGCCCGAACTTGTCCCAGCAACTCGGATTTTCGAACACAACCCCTCTTGCAGCTTTCTGGGGACTTCCTGGCCTCAGCCTTGGCGGAGGATATTCAGCCCCCGGCAACAATAACAACGGATACAGCCAGAAAGAAAACATCTTTGAATACGCAGACAATTACACTCTCATCCATGGGAGGCATACCTTTACGATCGGCGCCGACATCCGGCGCTACCAACTCCAGGACCTCGATGGGTTCACCGCCAATGGACAGGTGAACTTCACCGGCGCCTATACCGCTTCAGATCCCAAGGCCGCCGGGCGTCCGGGGCCGACAAGCGGCAACAGTTTTGCCGATTTCCTGCTCGGGTATCCCTTCTCGGCCATTCCGGCATTGCCGCTGGCCAGCGATATCTACAACGTCCGGTCCACGGACTGGAATTTCTTCGCTCAGGATGATTTTCGCGTCACGCCTCGCCTCACGGTCAATCTGGGCTTGCGTTATGAAATCCCGGAGGCGCTGCACAGCATTACAAATGATGGCTCGGTGCTCAACCTGGCGACGCCGGGAGGAGGAGTGATCTGGGCCAGCAAGTCGTATGTGACGCCGCTCCAGAGCGCGCCCGGCGCAAGCACGTATTATCAGTGCTGCGTTTCCAATGAGCTTGTCCCCACGCACTTCCGCGATTTCTCGCCTCGCATCGGTCTGGCTTGGCGGCCGCTGCCCAATAACGACCGGCTGGTTTTGCGGGCCGGCTATGGGCTGTTTTACGGCGTCTACATGCGCTTCTACGACGGGGCGAATTATGACAGCAACATCCTGTCTCTGGTTTTTCCGAACCCGAACTATCCGGAAGCTACGGGATTTGAAAAGAGCTCGCCTCTGGCCTTGAACACCTTGTGGCTCCCGCCGGTCACGCTTTTACCCACCACGATTCCTCCGCCCTACGCGTTTGGAATTCAGACCGAATGGCCCAACAACAAAGACCCTTACGACCAGCAGTGGACCCTGGATGCACAATATCAGTTTTCCCCTACCGTGATGTTGGACGTGGGCTACGTGGGCGGGCACGCGCTCAACTTGTCGTACCAATGGCACTTTAACGAGGGTTTCCTGCCCAAGGTGGCTGGCGACCCATGCAACGTCATTCAGGACCGTTCTCTGGCCTCCGCCGCATGCCTGGCCGACCCCAACTTTCAGCCGATTGATACGCGCGTTCCCTTTGCAAATCTCTCCTCGGGAAGCTATGCAAACGCCAATATCCTTTGGTCCAATTACAACGCCTTGCAGGTGCGCCTTGAAAAGCGCTTTTCGCAAGGCTTCCAGTTTGACGCCAACTACACCTGGTCGAGAGCTTTTGACCTTGGGTCCGAAATTGCCCAATTCGGCGGGCAAATCGCGAACTTCATCCAGAATGCGCACGACCTTGCCGCCGATTATGGCCCGGCGGCATTCGATCAACCCCAGCGGTTTGTTCTGAGCTACCTTTATGAAGACCCGATCGGGAAAGGCAGGAAGCTTGACCTGAGATGGGCCAATTGGATTTTGGGCGGATGGCAAACCAGCGGCATTGTGACCTTCGCAAGCGGTTTGCCTTTCACCGTCGGCTGTTGTCCGCGTTCAACCCCCATCAATCAGACAGGAAATATTTTCGGAAACAGGATTCGAGCCAATCTGGTCGGGAATCCCAATGCCGGCATCCAGTCGGTCCTGCAATGGTTCAATCCGGCGGCTTTCGCCGTGCCGGAGGCAGGGACGTTTGGCAACGTGTCGAGGGACTCGCTCCGAGGGAGCTCGGTTCACGAGGGAGATATTTCCTTCATGAAGGACTTCCAGATTACGGAACGGCACACCCTGCAATATCGGCTGGATATTTTCAACGTATTTTCGAGCCGATATGCGTTCCCGCACCTTCCCAATTCTGTGGTGCAAAACAGCCCGGTGGGTTGTACTCCCGGACCGGCCGGCAATTGCGCGTTCGGATCGTTGGTTCCTCTGAACGGGCTGGGCGCGTTGAACCTGTGGAACCCGCGCATTCTGCAAATGTCGCTGCGGTATAGTTTCTGACCTGATTTGAGAGCATGTGCGCAGACCCGCGCTTTATGGCTCTGCGGTTTGTGCGCTGTTAAAAGCCGCGGACCTGAAGACTAGATCCGCGCTGCCCGTTCTGCGTCCTCGGTTCGCGATTTTCGGGCACAGCGATTCCCCGGCTCAATGACTCAATCGCCGCCCAAAGAAAACTGTCTCACTTGTCTCATCCGTCTCCTTTGTCTCAGCGCAAACTGCTATGCTGCCGCTCGATGGATGTCTTCCAATCTTCCACTACGCGACATTGGAGTTTGTTCCAGATACCGGCATCGGACTGTCATTTGCATCTGCAAGCTTTCTCCTCCGGAAGCTGCCAAGTCAGGATCGGAGGGGTGGAGATAATAAAAATTTTCCCCACGAACCCTAATCACGCTTTAGAATCAACAGCCGATTTTTGGCGACATCAACGAATAACCCAATTTTTGGATAGGGCAGGCGCAATTTTGGCGTATCCATTTTTTACGGAACGAACCCTAAGCAAATCGTATGAATTTCACAATACGAAATTTGTAGTGGATACGGAGTCAGGCGAAGGCATGGTTGATACGAGGCGAATCGAAGCATGGCAGGAAGTGGGAGGAAACGATGCGAGATGACAAGATGTTGTGTCCGGCGGCTCTCGCCGTAGCCTTATTTGTCTTTGTAGCTGTTTCGTTCGCCCAGCAGACGAGCCCGAGTCGCAATCCAGAATGGCACGCCATGGGGTCCGCTCCGTGTGTCTGGGCGGCGCCGATCCGTGGGCTGAGCAACGCCCTCGACGTCAGCGCTACCATCCAGGACCTCCGCGATAATGGTTTTGATTGTTACGTTCACGTGATTGAAAACGCTCCGCCCAACACCTTGGAAGACCTCGAACGTTTGCTGCCTGCGGCGCAAGCTGCCGGAATTTCAGTGTGGCCAGTCCTGATTCCTCCCAGCGAAGGAGGAAATTCCCTGCCTTATAAAACCGATTACCTTCAGTGGGTAAAAGCTCTGGCGCAACTCTCCTTGAAGTATTCCGCTCTCCGGGGCGTGAATATCGACGATTCTCTGATTGGCATCAGTTCCAAAACTTTCACCCGGCCCTATCTGTGCAGGCTCTATCAAACCAAGCAGCGGATTAATCCGAAGTTTTTGCTGATCCCGACGATTTACGATCTCGATCGCGGCGTGGCAGACCGCTTGGCTGGCTGTGTGGATGGAGTGTGGCTGTGGTGGGTCAATCTGGAAATGACGAACGGCATGCGCTCCCTTCTGGAGGATAGTCAATTCGTCGTCGGGGGCCGATTCCCGGTTTACGCCGGCGTCTATGCGCGCCAGACTTCGTGGCATCAGGAGGGCGACCCTGCGCCAAAGATTTTGCAACGAGCTTTGGAGATCGCCTGTCGTTATTCCGATGGCGCCGTGATTTGGAACCTCCCGCTTGCGCCTAAATCCAGCATGAACCCATTGCTGGCTGTCGCGCGAAGTTTTGCGCCGGGCGGTTCAGCGACTCTGGCCGGGAAATGCGGCGAGGCCAATGTGTCCGCTGCAACACTTTCACCACATGGAGCTAAACCATGACTCGACGCGAATCACTCTCCGCGTTGGGCGGCCTCTTTGCTTGCGCTGCAACCGCGCGGGCGCAACCCGTTCTTTCCACGCGCGGCGACTATTTGGACTGGTCGCCGGAAGAGCAGCGTTACTGGTTCCTGAGCGCGCGCGACGGGCTGGCGCGCTTTCGGCGCGTCGCCTATGCGCATCCGGATTCGTGCGAACTGCGCGAAATTGCCCGAAGCAAAACCGGTCTTCCGGTTTACGCGCTTCGTCTTGGCGAAGGAGCGAGGCGAATAGCAATCCTGTCGGGGATGCACGGATGCGAGCCAAGCGGGCCGCGCGGAGCGCTCGCCTATCTTGACGCGCTTCTGAACCACGCCACTCCATTTGGCGCCTCCATCGACGCCGCCCAGGTTTTAAAAGCAGTGACGCTCTGCCTGATACCGCTTTTGAACCCCGGCGGCGCTCAGCGTTTTTCTCTGCACTTTCCGGATTGCTGGCACGGGACGTGGATTCAGCCGTGGACTGACGCCAATGAGATAAGATTCTTTGCGGAAGGGAACGAGCCGGAGCATTTTTTCTACGGAACCTATGCCAAGAAGCCTCCCATGCGCTTCACGCCGCAGCAGATTGCCCAATGGGAAGCCACTGGGCACGTATTAGGATCGAGCCTCACCGATGAAGGTCTCGACATGTGGTTCGATTGGGACGACGCGCATGGAACAGAAACCAAGGCCGCAAAAGCGCTGCTTGAAGCCTTCGGGCCCCACGCGGTTCTCGACATTCACAATTTCATGTTCCCGACGGAAGTGTTTGCGCCAACGGTTTATTCCCAGGGGGCGCTCGCCGAGCAGGAACGGTCGCTGGCCACGGGCATTCAGAAAGCCTGGCAGGCGCGCAGGTTGCTGTTCAATCCTCGACCGCCTCGGCCTTATCCAAAACCGGCGGAAAAGTACTATGAGGATTACTGGTTCCATCATCGGCTTGGCGCGCGCGCTTTGATTGTGGAAGTCAACGGAGGCATGCTGGCCACCGGAGGCGCTGAATATGAAGCGTTGCCGGGCCAGCGGCCGCTGACGCGGCGCGAATCGCTGGAAAGCGCATTCTTTGCCGCTTCCGCGCTGGTGAATCATTTCCTGTTGTAGGCGGAGCCGCTGAAAAATTTCTAGAGCAGTCATCCTGAAGAGATGAAGGCGACGAAAGATCTCTGATTTTGCAAATCTCGCGGGGTTTATCCTGGGCGCCGAAATACGGGGATTCTTCGCTCCGCTCATCTCTAAGGTCGTCAGCGATGTCAAGCAAAATCGTCTCTAAATCCTTTTTTCTCCCGGCGCGCAGCGCCGGCGCCTTGTGGGTTTTGCCTGTAACCCGGAAAACGCACAGTATTCCGCGCGGGAGCG
>DATGKJ010000256.1:0-4641 GCA_035294685.1 Terriglobia bacterium
ATCATCACCACCGGTGGAAGCGGCGGCGACCGGCATTACACCGAAGCGGGTGTGGGGTGCGATTATCTTATCCAGAAGGGAGTCGCGGCCGAAAAAGTCCTCAGCGCGGCTGGAGGCGCTGCCACGTATCAGAGCGTATACGCCGCCGCTCAGATCCTCAATCAGCGCCATGCGCATACCTGCATCGCGGTGAGTGATGGATTCCATCTTTATCGGATCAGGCTTCTGTTTCGAAAGTTTGGCGTCACGGCCTATGGCTCGCCCGTCCCGAATAGTTCGATTGAAGCCGATTCCTACCTCCGAACTTTGTATTCTCTGCGCGAATTGATCAGCCTGAATTTGTGGTACTTGCACATCCATCTGTGATCTGGATAAAGTCGCAACGCTGCAATAAAGACCAAACCTCTCGCAAAGTCGCCAGGGCGCAAAGCGGCACAAAATACAACTTGTTTGTTCCCCTGTGAGCCTTTGCGTGAGGCTTTTTTCTGGAAGGCCAATCCGCGCACAGTTTCGGTTTCTGCGCGGCAACGTGGCGCTTCGCAATGAGGGCTTTATTCCAGGGCGGGGGAGAGACTTCGCAAACTCGTCACAGCTTCGGCAATGCGATCCACAGCATATTCCACTTCTTCTTCAGTATTGAAACGGCCCAGGCCGAAACGAAGGGAGGCGTAGGCGAGTTCATCCGGCACGCCCAACGCCTTCAGCACGTAGGAAGGTTCCGGTTTGGCGGAAGTGCAGGCCGAGCCGGTGGATAAAGCGATATCGTTCAGCGCCATCAGGAGCGACTCGGAATCGACCGAAGCGAAACTCAGGTTCAAATTGTGGGGCAGGCGGCGCTCCAGGCTGCCGTTAATGTAAACGTCATCCAAACGTGAGAGAATCCCATCTCGCAGGCGGTCGCGCAGGGCGCGGAGCCGGTCGGATTCCTGCGGCATCTCTTCGCGGCAGATTTCGCAGGCCTTTCCCAGACCCACGATTCCCGGAACGTTGAGCGTGCCGGAACGCAATCCGCGTTCATGGCCGCCGCCGTCGATCAGAGGCTCGATGGCCAGTGGAGGCTTGCGCTCGCGCACGTAAAGCGCTCCCACACCTTTCGGGCCGTACATCTTATGAGCGCTGATCGAGAGAAGATCGATCTGCATCCTCTCGACATCGATTGGGATTTTACCGGCAGCCTGCGCCGCATCAGCATGAAACAGAACACCGCGTTCGCCACAAAGCTGGCCGATTTCCGCCAGAGGCTGGATGACGCCAATCTCGTTATGAGCCGCCATGACGCTCACCAGAATCGTCTGCGGAGTGAAGGCAGCTTTCAGTCGGTCGAGGTCAATCAGGCCGTCGCGGTTTACAGCCAGATAGGTTACGTGAAAGCCTTCCTGTTCCAGCCGGTGGCATGAATCCAGCACCGCTTTGTGCTCGGTCGGCAAGGTGATGATGTGATCGCCTTTTTCGCGGCAAGCTCGGGCGACGCCCTTGAGGGCTAAGTTGTCGGATTCGGTGGCTCCGGAGGTGAAGAAAATTTCCTGCGGACGCGCATGAATCAGTCGAGCCACTTGCTTCCGAGCCGCCTCAACAGCTTGCGCGGCTTCCCAGCCGAAACGATGGCTGCGGCTGGCGGCGTTGCCAAATTTTTCCGTGAAGTATGGCAGCATCGCCTCCAGAACGCGAGGGTCTACCGGCGTTGTGGCGTGGTGATCGAAGTAAATCCGCAGTTTCATGAAATGTCCTTTAGGAAATTATACCTTAGTGATGCATTTCATAAGTTCACTCACGTATTTTTCGGCCTCTCACTCGCCCCGACGAGATTTGCATTAGAAAATCCTAATCCTAAAATCAACCGGGTTCATGGCCCACGATTTCAGATAACATGGGAGAAATGTTGAGTAAGGGTTAAAAGACGGGTGGAATCCAATTCAAAGTATTTTGAAGTTCGGCAGAAGGCGTTGCGGCAGAGAATGGCGACACGGAAACTGCCGTTATTGATGGTTACCAAGCCGGCAAACATCTTTTATCTTACCGGTTTTCGCGGCAGCGCTGGCATCACAATCTGGAGTGATTCAGAAGCACTCCTGCTGGTCGATCCGCGATATACTCTTCAGGCGCAAGAGCAGGCCCTTGGGGTGGAAGTGGTTGAAGTCCGGGACGGGCTTCTGCGGGCGGCAGGGCGTTGGTTCAAAAAGAGGCGCGAAAAGCGAGCCGGTTTTGAGGAATCTTTTCTCACTTGGGTGGAATTTCAGGCTCTTCGCCGCGGATCGCCTGCCGCCATGAAGTGGCTGCCTGCGGGGAGCCTGCTTGAGAATCTGAGAATGGTGAAAGACGATCTGGAAATTTCGCAGATTCGGAAGGCATGCCGTCTGACGGCGGAGGTTTATGAGGAGATCGCTGGCGAGGTGCGGCCGGGAATCTCGGAGAAGGATATCGCGGTGGAGCTTGAGTTCCGCATGCGGCGCCGGGGCGCTGAAGGGGCGGCCTTTGAGACCATTGTCGCCTCGGGGGCGCGCGCCGCTTTGCCTCATGCTCGCGCTTCAGCTAAGCTATTAGGGCCGGGTGAGTTGGTGATCCTCGACCTTGGTGCTATACTCGGCGGCTATATGGCGGATATGACGCGCACGCTTTATCTGGGCGCTCCTGACCGCCGTGTGCGCTTGCTCTATCGGTCGGTGCTAAGCGCCCAGGAGCGCGCCATGGAAGACCTTCAGGCGGGCGTGAAAGCTCAGGAAGTGGATGCCGCTGCCCGAAGGTCGCTCGCCAGGCAGGGTCTGGCGGATCGCTTTACTCATAGCACGGGCCATGGGGTCGGAATTGAGATTCACGAGCCGCCTCGTCTTGGGAAAAGTGAAAAGAAGCGCATACCTGCCGGAGCCGTCGTGACGGTTGAGCCCGGAATTTATTTGAAAGGCTTTGGCGGGATTCGGATTGAAGACACCGTATTAGTGACCGAGACAGGAAACGAAATCTTGACCAGGGCTGCCAAGGATCGGTGGCGGATTGAATAGATGGGCTTTGGCGGCACGGTTACGGCGCAAGACCCAGGACTTTCAAACAGCGGTTGAAGATAAAGACCGGCGGTGAGGATGCCGCCGCTACAAGAGCGGTTTTCAGACAGCCTATATATCTTATTGGGAGTATTAGCCATAATGCCTGGAAAAACCCCTCGCAAAGAGGAACGGCAAGAGCTTTTGAACCTGGAAGCCCTCCGAGAGATTGTGGACCTGTTGAGCGAACGGGGCATCAGCGAATTTGAGATGGAGAAGAATGGCTTCCGAATCCGCATCAAGCGAGGAACCGTCCTGGAAAGCTCCATCGAGCCGGGAACGAGCGTTCATGCGGAGCGGCTGGCCACGCATCCGATAGTAGCGCCGGTGACGCCGCTTGAGGCCCCTGCGCCCGCCAAGGCTGAGGTCGCAGATCGTGCTCCCGATAATCTTCATGTCATCCGGTCACCTATCGTCGGCACTTTTTATGGCTCTCCTAGCCCGGAGGCCCCACCCTATGTCAAGGTAGGGGACAAGATCCAAAAAGGGCAGGTGCTGTGCATCATCGAAGCGATGAAGTTGATGAACGAAATTGAGGCTGAGATTAGTGGTGAAATCGCCGAGATTTATGTTCAGAGCGGCCAACCTGTTGAGTACGGTCAATCCTTGTTTGGCATTATCCCTTCGGGCTCATAATCGCCCGATCCCATCTTAAACTGTTTTTTGGCTTATTATCCGAATTTATAAGGGCCTAGTCTTCTCATCAAGGCCTTGCAGGGCGGGATTATCCTTGCATTCGCAAACCGGCATGCGGGATAATCAGAGGGTTTATGTCAGGCAAGTTTGGGCAGAAGGCGCAGGGCGGAAGACTATGGCTGGCGGTTGTGCTGGGAGCCGTTTTGCTCTGTGTCAGTTGCAGTCCGGCGACGGTTGCTTTTCGCCAGGGTCGGAAAGCTGAGGAGCAGAAAGACTACGACACCGCCGTCATCAACTACCAGAAAGCCCTTCAGATTCAGCCGAATAATCCTCGTTTTCTGATCTACGAACACGAAGCCCGCACCAAAGCCTCGCTGATTCACTACGCCAAAGGGAAGCAACTGCTGGCTGAAAACCGTCCTTCCGAGGCGGCTGGAGAGTTTCAGAAAGCTGTCAGCATTGATCCCAGCAACCAGGCGGCGGCTGAGGAGCTTCAGCGAATCCTATTGCAGGAATCTGCTGCCAAGAGGCAGCGCGAGAATGAGATCCGCAGAGCGATGGAGCGCGGGCAGCAGACTGAAACGGCTGGCGCCGCTGAGTTGAAGCCGCTTTCGACCGAACCCATTGCCCATCTGCATATTTCCGCAGACAGCCGCCGCGTGTTTGAGACGCTGGCCAAGCTGGCTGGCATCAATGTGGTTTTCTATTATAATTTTCAGCCCCGGCCCGTCTCCCTTGACCTGACCAACGTGACCATCGGCGAGGCCTTGCAGGCGGCCGCCGTTGAAGCGGGAGTCTTCTGGAAGCCGATCACGCCGAATACGATTCTGGTGGTGACGGACAGCCCGTCGAACCGCCGGGAAATGGAACTGGAGGTTATGAAGACGGTTTATCTCCAGAACCCGCTCTCGCCTACGGACCGCACCGCGATCCTGACCGCCGTCAAGCAGGTGGTTGGAATCCAGAAGGC
>DATGKJ010000257.1:0-9739 GCA_035294685.1 Terriglobia bacterium
ACATGGAGGGTGATTTCGGCGGTCTCGACGCCGCGCGCCCGAAGAGCTTCCAGGACGCGCGTGGAAAAGTGCAGCCCCGCCGTCGGCGCCGCAACCGCGCCGGTCACCTTGGCGTAGACGGTCTGATAAGCCTCGCGATCGGCGGGATCGTCAGCCCGATGAAGGTAGGGAGGCAGGGGAACATGGCCGAAGTTCTCAATGGCCTCTTCCACAGTGCCCCGGCGGGCCGTCAGGCGGACCCGACGGAGGCCATATTCGCCTCGATCCAGAACTTCTGCCTGCAAAGCGCCTTCGCCGAATAACAGGATTTCTCCTTCGCGCACTTTCCGACCCGGGTGGACGAGCCCCTGCCAGACTTCGCCATCTTCGCGTCGCGTCAGCAGCAGCTCAACCTGGCCGCGTAGAAATTCACGCACTTTTGGGTTGTTTTTCCCGACGGGTTGCGCCCTAATTCCCTGGCGCGTGCCAAGCAGTCGTGCTCGAAAGACGCGAGTATTGTTGAAAACCAGAAGATCGCCGGCCTGAAGGATTTGAGATATTTCCCGAAACGTGCGGTCGTCAAAACTGCATGCGGACCGGTTCAGAACCATCATGCGCGAGGCGTCGCGCTCGGCCAAAGGCCGCTGCGCAATCAGTTCCGCCGGAAGGTGGTAATCAAATTCGGAAAGCCTCATAGGAAAAAGTTTAGCAGCATTCTGTGCCATAACCGTTGAGAACGCCGCTGGATGCGGCTTTCGGCCGGCCAATAAAATGGCGCAATGCATCTCTCAGCCATGATAAAGTTTTCGCATGAGCTTGCCTGAAATCCAGATCACGAGCCGCGCCATTGATCGCATTGTCTCCGGTCATCCCTGGATCTATCGCAGCGATATCCGGCAGGCTGACACCATCGAGCCGGGATCGGTCGTCTGGTTGGTGGATCGCAAGCGGCGTTTCTGGGGCCAGGCGCTCTACAGCAGCCAATCGCAGATTGCCTTGCGCCTGCTCGCCCGCGAGGAGCGCGAGTTTGACCGCGCGTTTCTCGCCGAACGCATCCTTGAGGCCGCCCGCTATCGCAGCCGGATCGCAGAAGGCGCGCAGGCGTATCGCCTGGTCTCCTCGGAAGGCGATTTATTGCCTTCTTTAATCATCGACCGCTACGGAGATTGCTTCGTCATCCAGACGCTCAGCCAGGGGATGGAGCGATGGAAGGCGGTTGTGGTTGAAATCCTTCAAGAGCATTTCACCCCAAGGATGATCGTCGAGCGCAACGATGTGGCCGTGCGATCGGTTGAAGGGTTGCCGGAACAGAAAGGAATTCTCGCAGGCGAAGGGGAATGTAAAGTAAGGATTGAGGAGAACGGCGTTCAATTTGAGTTTGATCTTCTGGAAGGCCAGAAAACGGGGGGATTTCTGGACCAGCGGGAAAATCGCGCTGCGGCGTGCGAGTACGCCCGCGGCAGGATGCTGGATTGTTTCTGCTATCAGGGCGGATTCGCGCTGACGCTTGCCTCGCCCTGCGAATCCGTGCTGGGGATCGATAGTTCAAAAGAGGCTCTGGAGGGAGCGCGTCGTAACCAGGAGCTTAACCAGATCTCCCAGGTGGATTGGCGCGAAGCCAACTGCTTCGATTTCCTTAAGTCTGCCGACCATGACGGCCTGCGCTTCGATACGATTGTGCTCGATCCACCCGCCTTTGCGCGGCACAAATCAAACCAGGAAGCTGCCCTGCGCGCTTATAAGGAATTGAACCTGCGCGCGCTGAAGATTCTGAACCCGGACGGGTTTCTCATCACCTGCTCCTGTTCGTTTCATGTAAGCGAAGCGGATTTGCTTGAAGTTATCGCGAGCGCGGCGCTCGACGCGCACCGCACGGTTTCTGTTGTGGAGCGTCGGACGCAAGCGCGCGATCATCCCATTCTGATCACGGTGCCTGAAACGCATTATCTCAAGTGCCTGATCCTTCGCGCGCTCTGACCGGGCTCGACAGGCCAGATTTCGGTGGGATTCACTATTTTCCGACAAGCCGTTATGATGAAGTGAGTCTTCTAGGCAGATTTGAAAACTGAAAGAGAGAATAACCATTCATTTCCATTCTCCATCTCACGCACTCACCCTGGCGGCCATCATGGCGTTGGGGTTCATTTTGGGCATGCGCCACTCAACGGATGCCGACCACGTGGTTGCGATCATGACCATTGTCAGCCGGCAGCGCAGCATCAAGCCCGCGACCTGGGTGGGAATCCTCTGGGGGCTGGGACACTCGTTCACCATATTTGTGGTGGGGGTTGCCATCATTCTGTTCAACGTCGTTATCCCGCCGCGAATCGGCCTGGCGATGGAACTAGCGGTGGCCGTGATGCTCATTCTGTTAGGGGTGCTGAATCTCACTGGCGTGATGCGTTGGGTAACCGAGCGCGTGACGCCTTCCTCGCTCATCCACTCGCACGTGCATCGCCACGGCGACCTGGTGCATTCACATCTTCATCTTCATCTCGGCGCTCATTACGAGCACCACCATCAAAACGCCCGTCTTGGCCGGTTCAGCCTGATGATGAAACGCATGGGCCTTTATCATATTGTTCGCCCCTTCGTCATCGGCATCGTTCACGGGCTGGCGGGCTCAGCGGCAATTGCCTTACTCGTGCTTGCGACCATTCATGATGCGTCGTGGGGCCTGGTTTATCTGGTTGTTTTCGGGGTGGGGACGATTGTCGGCATGATGCTGATCACAACCGCGATGGCGGCTTCTTTCGTTTACACGGGCAGCCGCTTCGCCCGGCTCGATCGGCACCTCGCCACCATCGCCGGGATCATCAGCTTCGGGTTTGGCTGCTTCCTGGTGGTGCAGATTGGATTTGTCGAAGGCCTGTTTACCAACGCGCCACATTGGGCGCCGCACTAAACTGCGGAGTTGCTGAGGTGTGTAAATTACAGTGACGGCGTTTTCTGTAGCGGCGCTGTCCCTTCACTCCGTTCAGGGCGGACTCTCAGCGCCGCAAAATCGTCGGTGGGGACACCGGCGCTACAGCAACAAGACTGCCGGACATCAAATCTGTGAATAAGGCGCAGGGCTGAGAAAGATGTTCGAGATGTTGGTGATGATCTCCGGATCGGTGTAACCCGGCGTCGTGCTGAGTTTCTTCCACTCCGGATCCGACGCAAAGACTCCCCAGTTTTTCTGGCGTTGTTCCATGTTGTCAAAAGTCAACATGTAGGTCAGGCATGGCATGTGGCTGCCAATAAGCGTGTTGCCAAAGAACACCGGCCGCAGGCCCGTGCGCCGAAAAATCGCGATCTCAGCCGTATTGAACATTTTGACTTTGGTGAGGTTGGCCTGCTCGCTGGGATTCTCATAGGTGCGCAGCTCGAAAATTCGAGGCCGATTTTCGAGAGCGGCAGGAGGCACTTCAATCTTCGGTACCGTCTCAAAAGCTTCGAGCAGCCAGCTTTCAATGCGAATGTAGGCAGGTTGCGATGCGGGGGCCTTCAGATAGCTTGCCGCGCGCTCCTGATACTCTTCATCCTGCGCCAGCCGCTGTCGCACACTGAGCAGGGCGCTCAGCGAGGAATAAGGGATGAGGACATAAACCGATGGGTTTTCCGGCCCCACCATTCCGTGAAAAATGCCCACCGGCCTGATCCCGGCTCTGTTCAATGCAGGCACTGCCGCTTCGCGCAGGAAGTCGGTGACCAGTTTTTGCCCCGGCCCATTGCGAAGCTGATAGCGCTTCAGTTCGTAGATTTCGCGGCCTGATGCGCTCCTTCCTGATCGAGGTTCGGACGCATCGCCCAAAGCTGACAAGCCTGCAAAGGTGGAGGCTGCAAGCGAGCCTGCCAGCCAATCACGTCTTTTCATGTAGGTCTCCACGGGTCGAATTGTATTTCTGAAGTTCTTTTGACAGGTTGCTGAAAAAGCGCATTTAATCTGTCATTTTAAGGAACCGAAAAAATAGTGATCAGTGACGAGTGATGAGTAAAAAAGCCAACTCGATGTTCTGGTTGCTTTTGCTCGTCACTCGTCACTTTTCACTCATCACCGCCGCCGAGATTCCTCGCAGAGTTTGCTCGGAGCCAAAATACAGGAATTTTTCACTTCACGGCGCTCCGCTCAGAATGACAGGAGAAGATTAAAACCTCCAACGAAGCTCCACATACAATTGCCTTGGGTCGACGTAATGCGTGCCGCCAAAGGTGTTGCTATTGTCCAGAAGAAAGCGCGCATTCGTCAAGTTTAGAGCGTTGAGAGTCACCGTCCACCGCTCATGAAAGCTCTTTCCCACGGAAAAATCGACGCTCGAATGAGGCGGTAAATGTTCCGGGCCATCCCCGTTCAGAAACCCGGAGCCGTAAGTGTAAACGACGGAGGCCCAACTGGAACAGGGCAAATTGAGGTTAAATACGCTGCTCAGCGTGTTTCGCTGATCGTGGTCGAGAAAGAAATAGCCCGGCTCGGGCGGCGAGAAATCCGTCAACCCGCCGGTCACCGCGCCGAGACCCTGCACGATCTGATTTGAATACGCCAGGCGCCAGCTGAGAAATTCCAAAAGCCTGGGCGAACGAATGGAGACCTCTGTCCCACGGATGCGCGCCGCCTGAATTGTGAGAGGAAGAAAGATGTTGGAATTGCCAAGCTCATCGTGATCGAAAAAGTTTTGAGCGTCGGTATGGAAATTATCAACATCCAGGAACCAGCCGTGTACAGGAACCGTGATCCCCAAATCGCGCTGGTGATCTCGCTCACCGCGCAACGGCAGGAAGCTGAATCCCTGGTTGACGGCAAATTGCAGCAAAGGCCCTGCCACGGTGTCGAGAGGCGGAGGCTGATAATAGTGCGTGTAATAGCCTCTCAGAATCCAACCCAGGTGCGGCAGACGAAGAGCCGCGCCCAGGCGGGGATCGGTTGCGTTTTCAGTCTCAAGACCCGAAAAGCGCGTGAAACGAATGCCTGCATTCAGCGAGAGCCATGATGCCACCTGGTAGCGATCCTCGGCAAAGATGGATTCCATATTGCCCCAGGGATTCAGCCTCTGTGAAAGCGGCTGCCCGCCGCCGGAAGGAGAAAGGCTGAAGAGCGCATGATCATGCTGTCCGAAGATTTCCGATCCTAAAGAGAAGTGATGTTTGCTCTTCGAGCCGGCCAGAGCCACCTGGCCACCCATATAGCTGGAGGCGCGGTTCTGGTCGAGAACCAAAGGGGTGTCATGCGGCCCTCCGAGATAATCTGCGCTGTTGAAGTGATAGAAAGGAGAAACCGTCAGCAGTGTCCCATCAGAAAAGGCGTGGGCCCATGAGAAATTCACGAAGGAATCGCGTTCGCGGTCCCGATCACGAATGCCGGCTTCCTGCTGCTCAAGAGTATTCGGAATCTGATACTGATCCCCGCGCAGCGAGGCGACCAGCCGCAGTTGATCTTTGGCAGAAGCGTTGAAAAGCAGTGATCCCAATCCGCCCAGCCCTGCTTCCTGATCATGAATGGGATTGGGTGTTGGCGTCAGGAGGCCCAGGTCCGAGCGGTTTCCGTCGAGGCTGGCGTAGTAGGCAAAGCGCATGGTATGGCCGCCGAAGTCAATCTGGTCGTCTGTGCGATTGAAGCTGCCGTAGGAGAGCGTCAGTTCGCCCTGATTGTTGCGGTCAAAACCTGAGGGAGTGATGACGTTCAGCAATCCGTAAGTGCGATTGCCATATTCAGCGGAATAGCCTCCGCGCTCAACCTCCAACGATTCAATATTTCTCGGATCGACCAGCGGCGCAACGTTGCTGGCGATATTGGTATTCGGGACAGGCACGCCATCCACCAGCCAGCTTACCTGATGCCCGCCGCGGATGTGGAGTTGATCGTGAACGACTGCGGCGCCCGGAACAAAATCCGTGATCATGGCAAGGCTGTTGGTGAGATCGGCGCCCGGCGTGCGTGAAATTTCCTGCGCGGAGACCTGGCTTCGGGTTGTGGCTGATTGAGTGTTCAGCTTTGCCGGCGCTCCGGAAACCTTCACCTGCTGTTGCAGGGTTTTCAACTGCATCTGCAAATGAATGACAGGGCTTAACCCTGAGTTCACCTGAACCGTTTCGGTCAATTTTTGAAAGCCCGGAGCGGTCACCGTGATGGTGTATTCGCCAGGGGAAAGATTCTGAATTTCAAATTCGCCCTGGCCGTTGGATTGCGCTTTCCAGGGCCTTTTCTGCCCCTGCCTCGAAAGAACAAGCTGGGCCTTGGGAATGGGGCGATGCTGCGGATCGTGAACGATGCCGCGCAGAGTTCCCATGCTGGCCGCCGCTCGCAGCAAAATGCTCGAAGCAATCAGCAACACCGGCAGCGCCAGGAGAGATCGCGTACCTCTCGGTTGCATATTTCCTCCGAAATTTTCTAGCCCGCATGCGCTGGGCAAGCACGCCAGCCGCGTCGCGCAGTTTTTCTCAGCGTTATTTCACGGCTTGGAGAGAGCCGCGTCAACACGATGGCATCAGTCTCAGCGCCGGAGCTTCAAATTTGATGTGGATGATGGGAAGCAATCAAAGAGAAAATCTGGGAGGATGATCGGCGCCGGGCGGGAAGCCCTCGGAGGTTGAAGCGGCTGCAAAATGAGTCAGGCGAAAAACAACCGGAGGCTGAGACAGAACGCCGTAATTTTCAGGATCGAAGAATAGATAGGCATGATTCAGGACGGCGGGCATGGAAGGCGCTTGCGACACTGAGCACGGGCAGCACATGGCGCGGCGACCGCTGGAAGATGAACTATCGCCCATTGGGCAATCTGCCGGCATCCGAGCGCCTGAACCGCTCATCGGACACTGCCCGTTTCGGCAACAGGAAGCTGTCGCGCAACGAGCAGAAGACGCGCCGCTCCAGGTCAGTCGTCCCAGCCAGGGAAGACTCGTCAGCGAAAAGGTCAGAAGCAAAACCCAGGCATGGAGCTTTCTTGTCATCCCTCCGCCATTGTATCATGCCGGATGGAATGCTAACTTACTGAGGGTATCTCCCCTGGTGAAGCGGGAATAGGTCTGCTGTGAGCGGGCTAAGGAGGCTGAGATGGAGTTGATTTTCTGGAAGCGGAGGACATGATGTCTGAAGAAATGCACGAAATCCATGAGCACGCGGAAACAGGTCATCACGAACCGGCCATGGCGCCGGTCTCAATTACGATGGCAGTGCTGGCCGTGCTCGTGGCCATCTCGTCCCTGCTGGTGCACCGTTCCACGACGCGGGCGATCCTCTTTCAGAGCCAGGCCAGCGATCTCTGGGCTTACTATCAGGCGAAGGACATTCGCCGGCACAGTTACGAGTTGTTCTCGAATCTGCTTCCGCTGCTCGATCCCAGAGGGGCGGCAAAGACCCGCGATTTGACCGCACAGTATAATCTACAGGCGCAGCGTTACAAGGATCAGCAAAGCCAGATTTCAGAGCAAGCCAGGGCCCTGGAGACTCGGGTGGAGCATCAGGAACGTCGGGCCGGCCGGTTTGAACTCAGCGAGGTTCTGCTGGAAGTGGCGCTCATCATTTGCTCATTAACCTTGCTCACTCACCGCCGAAGTTATTGGCTTGCCGGAACCGTTTTGGCCGCGATTGGGCTTGGAGCGATGCTGACCGGCGTCGTAATGCATTTTCACTGAAAACCGTAAAGAAGTAAGCTGACCGGGCCGATTGATCGGATCATTCGGACTCAGGAGGCGGCACGTTGTGAATCAACCAGAAGAGGCCGAGATCTCTTACGGCGTCCCTGAATTGCGCGGAATCCACGGGCTTGCGCACATAACTGTTGCAGCCGTTCTCGTACGCTTTGAACACCTCTTCCTGCTCGTGGGAGGTCGTCAGGATGATGATGGGAAGCCGTCTTGTGCGGGAATCTGCGCGCAAGCGCTTCAATACCTCAAATCCGTCAATTTTAGGCAGGTTCAGGTCAAGCAGGATCAGGGTGGGCATCGCACTTAAGTCCCGCCCGGCGTAAGCGCCTTCGCCAAAGAGATAGTCCAAAGCCTCGGCGCCGTCCCGCACCACGATGATGCGGTTGGAAATGTTGTTGGTTTTGAAGGCCCGAAGAGTCAGGGCTTCATCGTCCTGATTGTCTTCGACGAGCAGAATAGTCTTGTCTCTCATATGCTGCCTCCTCGCAGCCTGGGGCTTTTTATGCGCCTGCCCGGTGAGCGGCGACGCGGACTGTCGCGGCGCTGTCCCCAGCGCTGAAAAACACCGGTGAGGACAGCGGCGCTACAGAAAAAGATGTCACAATAATTTGTAAACCCTAGTGAACGGTGAAGTAGAACGTAGCGCCCTGGCCCACGGAACCTTCAGCCCAGACTTCCCCACCGTGCCGATGAATGATGCGCTGAACAGTTGCAAGGCCAACGCCCGTGCCAGGGAAATCGGAAGCGCTGTGCAGGCGCTGAAAAACCCCAAATAACTTGCCCGCGTAGGCCATGTCGAATCCTGCTCCATTGTCCTGAACAAAGAAGGCTGGCTTGCCGTTCCCGCCCTCGCAAGTTCCCATTACAATCCGAGCGGCCGGCTGCTTCGAGGTGTATTTCCAGGCGTTGCCCAGGAGATTTTCCAGAACTTGTCGGAGCAGCCGGGCATCTCCTTGCGCCACCAGTCCTTCTGCAATGATCACTTCCACGTTGCGTCCCGGATCAAGCTGCCGAAGCTCAGTCACGACTTCCCTGGCTATGGCGGTGAGGTTGACCTCCTCGCGCCGCATTTCCGTTCGCGTCACTCGCGAGAGACTGAGCAGGTCATCGATCAACTGCGCCATCCGCTGGGCGGCGTTTCGGACTCGCTGCAAGTGCCGCTGGCCTTGCTCATCGAGTTTGTCGTGGTAATCTTTAAGGAGCGCATCGCTAAAACCATCGATGGCGCGAAGCGGAGCGCGGAGGTCGTGGGAAACGGAGGAACAGAAGGCCTCCAGCTCTTTATTGGCTGTTTGGAGTTCCCGCGTGCGCGCCATCACCCTTTGTTCCAGCTCCGCATTAAGCTGGGTCACCTCATCCTGCACGCGCTTGCGTTCGCTGATCTCACTTATTAATTTTCGGTTGACCGCTTCGACTTGCCGTCTTCGGCGCTGCGCGACTCGCGCGAAGAGAACTGCCGCCGCGAGCAAAATCGTCAGAACAAAAATGATGGCGATTCCCAGCGCGCTGAGGCTGAGCCGCAAGTGCAGTGTCTGGCCAAACAGCACAATTGTGAGATCGCGAGTCGGGGCTGGACCGCTGGCCTTCATTTGCGCTTCGCGGATGCCGGCCAGGTATCCCGAGGCAAACGCCAGGGAAAGGCACGCCAGGACAAGTGCGATTCTTAATCCGCCGGTAAATCTTTTCGTTTGCATATTCTGACTACAAGCAGGTCGTTGAGAAGCCCCTAAAATTCAATTCGCAGTCCCACTTGCCCTTCGCGTCCAGGAAGGATTTGCAGTGGTTTGCCCAAAGGCGTGGACATCGACTGAAACTGTTCCACAGCCGCCGGATTCGCTCGATTGAGCAGGTTGAAGAACTCAAAGAGGGTTTGCACCCGAACTCTTTCTCCAATGTCGAACCATTTGGAAAAGCGCATATCCAGGTTGATATAGGGCGGAGCCTCGAAGTGGTTCCGGCCCGTCAGGAAATCCACGCCGTTGAAGATTCCGTCTCCATCCACGTCTACCGGCTTGCTGAGAACGTCGGTGAAGTGAAAGCCGCTTTGCGTCCGGAAGATGCCGCTGATTTCAAATCCCCATGGCAGGCGCGCCATCTCATCCAGAAGGAACGTGTGGTCAAGGGCCAGATCCGACGG
>DATGKJ010000258.1:0-2721 GCA_035294685.1 Terriglobia bacterium
CTCCAGCCACGGGCTGCACTCCACCTCAATCGCGCCGACCACTCCGAGGCCCTCTGTGAGCTTTCGATAGCGCTCGGGCAACGCTGGCCGATAAAGGATGGCGTCATCCTTGGGCGGCCAGGGAATGCCCTGCGGGCGCCGGGGATCGAACAGATGAATGTGGGTGTCGATGATCGGTATGGATGATGATGTTTGCGCGCTCATAGCTTTGCCTGTGATTACCGCTGCAACCCCCAGAAATGTCCTTCGGTTCACGCTGGCTATTGTACCATCGGTTTCAAGGCTCGACAGGTTGTTGAAAAAAACAGTGAAAAGTGACGTGTGATGAGTGATGTGATGAGGAGAAAATCACTTCCCGAGCTTGGATTTTTGCTCGTCACTCGTCACTTTTCACTCATCACTGCTGTCGGGATTCCTCACGGAATTTATGCTGAGCTGAAATACGGGGATTCTTCCGCTTCGCCGCGCTCAGCGCCAGAATGACAGCAGAAAAGCCCTTAGCGCCCCGTGCCGGATAAGCAAAATCGGACGATCGGCTTATTGATGGATAACCTCCGTTCCAGGCGGAGGGGCAAACGAAAATAGAGAAGGGGCCAGCGGCTGATTGTGCTCCACATGGGTGAAGGTGAATTGCATGGTGCTGTTGTCAGGGTAGAAGACGATGAGGCGGCGAATGTCGAACCGGGGAGAAATCTCAATCAGGACGCTGCGATAGTCGCGCTTGAACTTGTCCAGAGGGTAGCCGCGAACGACGCGATCGCCGGGTTCCGCCTCAAGCGCCTGGTCTGCAAATTCCACCCGCGAAAAGGCGCGGCTTAATTCCAGGTGCGACACCAGCAGGCTTAAAGGCACGCGCGCATCCTCAATGTCGCGGGTGGATGAAATCGTAAGCTGCTTTTCGGAAGGAACGTAAAGGAATAACTGCTTGCCATCAGAGAGAAAGATTTTCTCCTCCGGCTTGTCATAAATCCACCGCATCTTCCCGCCGCGCGCGAGATAAACCTTCCCGGATTCTGTCTGGCTTTTGCCCCAGGCAAACGAAGTCTGCGTGAAATCAGCTTGAAGGGTCCGCACGTCACGATAGTGAGCCTCGAATTGATGAATATACTGCTTGATGGAAACCGATGCGCGCGGCGCGGATCGCGCAGATAACATTGAAGCGAAAGCCAGACATACCAATCCAAGAAGCATAACGGGCAGATTCCCGGCGCCTACAGCGCTTGAATCCGTTTCCGGGGGCGCTTGACGCTTATAACTCGAATTCTTTCTCATACACATTCATTGTGAGGCTGAATCTCCAGACGGGCAAGCTTCGAGCCTGTGTAAAAAGGCCGGAAGATATGTGGCGATGTCCCTATCGCTGAAACAACCCAAAAAACCGGCGGTGAGGACACCGCCGCTACAAGAGCACTTTTCACACAGGCTCAAGACTCGCAGGCTCACGGAGATTTCGACGCAGTCGCTTGCCCTTTAAGTTTGGCAAGGGCGACCAGCGCGGTATGGTTTGTGGGATCGACTTTAAGTCCTGCCTCATATTCCCGGATCGCGTCCGCCGTGCGGCCCATCGAACCGTAAAGCAGCCCCAGCATGAAGTAAGGCCGCCCATCAGAGGGGTCAAGGCGCAAGGCCGTCTTGAAAGCTTGTTCAGCGCCTGCTCGGTCTCCCCGAACCCAGTGGATAAGGCCGAGACCGAAATATCCGCGCAGCGTCGGCAGGGCCCGGATCGAAGCCAGAAACTCTTTTTCAGCCAGATCGTATTTCCCTTCATCAAAATAGAGTTCGCCCAGATGCACCAGCGGGCGCACATCCAGGGGGGCCAGCGCGACAGCCGTTAGCAGTTCTGACTCTGCCTTCTGCCTTAAGCCCATTTTGGCATAAGCCTCGCCTAGGCCCGTGTGGGCGTCCGCATCCTTCAGCGTTATATCGAGCGAGCGCTGGAAGTAGACTACAGCTTCCTCATAGCGTTTTTGCTTGATGCGCAGAAGGCCAAGGTTATCGAGAATATAAGTCGCCCGAGGCTCAATCTGAAGCGCCTGCTCCCACTCCCTACCCGCCGCCTCAAGATTCTGCCGATCCCAATAATACATGCCCAGGTTGTTGCGCATGTCAGCCGCGCCAGGGGAAGCCTTGAGCGTTTCCGTGTAAAAGATGAGGTCATTCTTCCAGACGGGATTGCGGGTGACGATGCGGACGATCAGAACAATGGCCACCGCGCACGCTCCCGCCGCAAACGCCTGTCGCCATGCTTGGGTCGCTTTCGCCGCGCGCCAAAGCCGCCATCCAAGCCATGCGCCAACCCAGCAGAGGCCGACCGAGGGCAAATATAAATAACGTTCCGCAAAAGCGTTCGTCGGCATCCAGCGCGCATTCAAGACGGGCGCAAGCGTCACAAAGAACCAGGTAAATCCGAAGCACACCGCGCGCTCGCGGTTCCAGAAATAGATCATGATGCCGGCGCAGACAATCAGCGCAGCGCAGCCTGCGATGATGCGCGGCAGGAGCGTCGCAAATGCATTCGGGAAAACGTAGAAGGCGCACAAGTGGAAAGGCCAGATCATCTTTTCGAGATAATGCCCCGCCAGCGCGATGGCCGAGAAAATCACAGCATCTGCTGACATCTGGCGCGCCGACGGAACGGGAGTAAAGGCGCCTAGCACCCGGATGCGGAGCAGGAGATAGGCGATCAGCAGCAGCCAGAGAGCGGCGTATCGGCGCATTTTT
>DATGKJ010000259.1:0-2217 GCA_035294685.1 Terriglobia bacterium
GTTGAGCCGCGCTGGGTGATGATGGCTCCGGTAAGCGCGGTCCAGTCGCTCCTCGCCAAAACAGGCTGGAGGCTGGAGGATGTAGACCTCATCGAACTCAACGAAGCGTTTGCCGTGCAGGCGCTGGCCGTGATGCAGGAACTGGGGCTTGATCCTGAGAAGACGAACGTCAACGGCGGCGCCGTCGCCCTGGGGCACCCGATCGGCGCTTCGGGCGCGCGAATTCTGGTGACCCTCCTTTACGAAATGGCGCGACGAAACGCCCGCCGCGGGATCGCCGCGCTCTGCCTGGGCGGCGGCAACGCCGTGGCGCTTGCGGTTGAATCGTGGGTTCATTGAATCATCGGGGCATTGAATCGGGCGTGGCCTGTCACCCTGAGCGAAGTTAAGGGTCTCTGCATTTTTCAACGAAAGACTGACACACTTCGAGGAATCTATCTTGAGCCAAATACGGGAATTCTTCCGCCTCGTTTCTCTCGGCGTCAGAATGACAGACAAAGGGTAATGAGCCGATGACTCAATCGATCAATGAATCAATCCATGCAGTAGGCGTGGTGGGCTCCGGGACAATGGGTCGCGGTATTGCTCATACCCTGCTGCGGCACGGTTATTCGGTGCTGCTCTCTGATGCCTCGCCCAATTCTCTGGCGGCGGCTGCGGAAAGCATCTCTAACGCGCTCGCCCGCGATGTCGAAAAAAGCCGTCTCACGGAGGCAGGAAAGCGACAGGCCCTGGCAAAGCTCAAAACATCCGCTGAACTGGCGCTGATGGCCTCCGCAAATTTCGTTATCGAAGCCGTCACAGAGGACTTCGACGTCAAGGCTGAGGTCTTGCGCCAGCTTGATACGCTCTGCCCGCCGGAAGCCATCTTCACGAGCAATACTTCCTCGATTTCCATCACGCGGCTCGCCGCGGTCACTTCGCGGGCGAGCCAATTCTGCGGATTGCACTTCTTCAACCCTGTCCCTGTGATGAAGCTGGTGGAAGTCGTTGCCGGAATCGAAACCCTTCCTGAAACCATCGAGAAAGCTTCAGCCCTGGCCGTTTCTCTGGACAAGACACCCATTCGTGTGAGTGACTTTCCAGGCTTTGTCTCCAACCGCGTGCTGATGCCTATGATCAATGAGGCCATTTATGCTGTGATGGAGGGAGTCGCCGATCCGCAAGCGGTAGACGGCGTGATGAAGCTGGGGATGAATCACCCCATGGGGCCGCTGGAACTGGCTGACATGATCGGCCTCGACGTGTGCCTCGACATTATGAAAGTGCTTTACGAGAGCTTTCGCGACTCCAAATATCGCCCGTGCCCGTTGCTTGAAAAGATGGTCCACGCGCGACGGCTAGGCCGAAAAACCGGCCAGGGATTTTACGATTATCGCAGCAAAGCGGACACGGCCCATTAAGAATTACCATTTAGAAGGAAAATACTGGAAAATCCCAAGGCTATGGCATTATACTGTGAACCAAATCGATAACGTTGCGCCTGCTCGTCACCAAAAGAGCAATCACCAGCAAAGACCAGGCGCCACTCGATTGAGGGACTGTTTGCGCGCAAAAAGCAGTTTTTCAACACGTCCGCTTCTGACGCGCCCAAAAGGTTTCTGATCTTTATGCCGGATGACCGAGCCGAACGCAACAAAGCCATTGACCTGACTCTTGTCCAGATCGAAAAGCAATTTGGCAAGGGTTCCATCATGCGCCTGGGCTCCAAGGAGGCCCTGGTGCCCGTCGATGTAATTCCGACCGGCGCACTCTCTTTCGACGCCGCCCTGGGCGTGGGCGGCATGCCGCGCGGCCGTGTCGTCGAGATTTACGGGCCGGAATCGAGCGGCAAGACCACCATTGCGCTGCATGTGGTTGCTGAGGCGCAGCGCCGGGGAGGCATGGCGGCGTTTGTCGATGCCGAACACGCACTGGACGCAGCATATGCCAAGCGCCTGGGCGTGGATGTGGATAATCTGCTGGTCTCCCAGCCCGACTACGGCGAACAGGCGCTTGAGATTACCGAAGCTCTGGTTCGCTCCAACGCCGTCGATGTGTTGGTCATCGATTCTGTCGCCGCTCTCGTGCCCAAGGCGGAACTGGACGGCGATATGGGCGACTCCATGCCCGGTCTGCAAGCCCGGCTCATGTCCCAGGCCTTGCGAAAATTGACCGGCGTGGTCTCCAAATCCAAAACCTGCCTGATTTTCATCAACCAGATTCGGGAGAAAATCG
>DATGKJ010000260.1:0-2856 GCA_035294685.1 Terriglobia bacterium
ACCCGCTGTCACAAATTCTGAGCGTCACACTTTTCGAGAAAATGCCGATTTTACAGGCTTTCTCGCACATAAACGATTTCGAGGAATCAGCCATTTCGTGCAACCAACTGAATCTATTCGACTAATGACCGGACAGTAGTGATAATCAGCATGTCGCGCCTCCTCCTCTTGGATGGATGGGTTTTACTTGCAATCCCAATCTAACCCAGGTCAGGAGCCAACGACCTTATAAGATCAGCATGACAGGCGGAGGGATCGGCGTCAGAATGACGGGCGGAGGGTTCAAAATAACGGCATGCCTGTTGGACTTTCAACCCGCGAAGGGGGCGCCGTTCAAGCTGCGCGCGCGCTCCAATTCGTCAGACCCGCACCTGCTGTTCATTCATCGCCTCGGAGCCCAGCGGCAGCAGCCGCCCTTTCTCAAGATGGCGCGTGATGGTGGCATGGCGGGCCGCGTGCGGATCGTGCGTGACCATCACAATCGTTTTCTTGTAGTCTCGATTCAGCCGGCTGAGGATATCCAGAACTTCTTCCGCTGATTGAGCATCAAGGTCGCCCGTAGGTTCATCCGCCATCAACAGTGTGGGATCGGTCACGATGGCGCGCGCGATGGCGACACGTTGCTCCTGGCCTCCGGAAAGCTGGCGGGGATAGTGATGGATGCGGTCGCCTAACCCGACCAGATTCAGGGCTGCCAACACGTGTTTTCGGCGCTCTTCGGCTGATAGCTTGGTCAAGAGCAGCGGAAGTTCCACATTCTCGTAGGCGTCCAGGACAGGAATCAAGTTGAATGTCTGAAAGACAAACCCCACGTGGGCATTGCGCCACGCCGCCAGGCGGTCTTCGCTTACGCGGGCGACATCCTCATTCAACACTCGCAGTTCGCCGCTCGTTGGCCGGTCGATGCCGGCAATAATATTCAGGAGCGTGGTCTTTCCTGATCCTGAGGGGCCCATCAGGCACAGGAATTCCCCTTCTTCAATCACCAGATTGATATTCTCGAGCGCCGGGATCTCAAATGAGTCCCGCTTGAAGATTTTCGACAATCCCTGAATTTCCACCACGGGTTTCCCCATTTTGTGCTTCTCCTCTCAGATAACTTCGGTCTTCGCCGCCCCTCAGCGCGGTTCAGAATCAGAAGCGCTGCAAACGCGCCATTTCTCGTTTACTCTGCCTGCTGAACCTTTACCCGCTCTCCCGGCTTTAACGCGTCCTGACCTTCAACCACCACCCTGTCATTCGGACCCAGGCCGTCCACAACTTCGGTCACGTTTCCCATCTGACGCCCGATTCGAATGGCGCGCAGGCGCGCGCGGGAACCATCCAACACAAACACGGCTGTTTGACCATTCCTCTGAACGACGGATCGGCTGGGGATAGTCAGCGTATCTGCCGGCGCCTGCTGGCTGGTTTGCGGCGCCAGGAACGAAACGTGCGCATTCATCTCAGGCCGCAGATAATCGTCAGGATTTGAAATCTTCACCTTCACCTGAATTGTTGCTTTCTGCCGGTCCGCCTCCGGGGAGATCTGATAGACGTAGCCTTTGTAAACGCGGTCGGGATAAGCGTCCGCCGTCACATTGCACTGTTGATTCATTCGCACTTTCGGGAAGTCGTTTTCGTTGATGTCGAGTTCCACCAGAAGGTCTCGAAGATTGGCCAGAGATACGACCGAAGCCTTCACGCCGGTGTTGCCTCCGAAATTCATGTTGCTCACCAGTTCGCCCACTTCCACATCCCTTTCGAGCACGGTTCCATCGATGGGAGCGCGGATGAGGGTGGAATCGAGCATGGTCTGTTCGTAATCCACATTGGCTTTCGCCTGCGCTGCTTGAGCGCGAGCGTAGTTGATGTCTTCGATGCGCGGCCCAATCCTTACCAGTTCGTAGTTCTGCTCGGCGTTATTCAGCTTGGCTTTGGCGGAGTTGTATTGCGACTGAGCGTCGTCGAGCTGCTGCCTGGAAACAATGTTCTGGCGGAAGAGTGCTTGAGTGCGATGAAGCGTGATGGCGGCGTTATTGAAATCCGCCTGCGCCTGCGCCACGGTCGCGCGTGAAGCGGCAATCTCCTGGGGGCGCGAGCCGGCCTCGAGCTCCTTCAGCTTGGCTTCCAGAGCGGCATAGTTGGCCTGGGCCTGTTCAAGCTGGGCGCGGTATTCGGTGTCATCCAGGCGCACCAGCACCTGACCTTTCCTGACTTTGTCTCCAGCTTCCACTCCGATCCACGCAACTTTGCCCACGATTTTCGAGCCAACCTCAATCGTGTGGTGGGCCACGATATAACCTCCGGCCGTCAGCACCACGGAGCCTGCCGGCGCGCCCGAAGTCACGGAGACGCGAGCTACTTTCACCACGGGCGCATTGGCGAACGTGCGCGCTACGAAAAGCCCGGCAATAATCAGAACCACGGCGGCGGCCACCGCGAGACCCACAGGTTTCCACGAGCGGCCTGATTTCGGGCCAAGCGGCTCCTTTTGCGAGTGATCAATGCGGAGCACGCTTAAGTCTTTTTCTTGAATTTCTGTCGCCATAGGATGCCGCCTTTCAGCTGAGTAAATCTACCTGACCTTCCACGGGTAGCGCATACGTCGCGCTCCTTGCGACGTATGCGCCACCCCGAACTGACAACCAACCATTTTCAGCGCGCTTACGCGGAGCGCAACGCGGTGACGATGCTCTCGTGAGAAGCGCGCCACGCCGGGAAGAATCCGCCCAGCAAACCCATCAGAGCGGCGAACACAATGCCCGCCACGCAGAGTTCCGGAGTGACCCGAAAATTGAAAGTAAGCTCGCTGAAGGTGGTGAAGTTTGTAGTGCCGGTCGTTACCCCATTCATCGGCAAAGAGATCAGACAGCC
>DATGKJ010000261.1:0-3952 GCA_035294685.1 Terriglobia bacterium
AGCCCACCTTACGCCTGGATGATCTCTACGAAGAGCAAATGGAAGAACTCGTAGATCTCGGAATTCATCTGGCCCAGGAGTCCTGACGATTTGGCAAAGCTATTCACCGGCAAGCTCAGGGTTCTGCGACAAGTCTCATTCAAGGCCACACCGTGAAGGTCCTCATCCACCGATCTGTGGTTTCCGCTGTCATGCACAAAGCAGGAGAGAAGAGGAGAGAAGATTATTGAGGATTACAAATTATAGTGACGCGCCGGTGTCCCCACCGGCGTCTTTCGGCGCTGAGGACAGCGCCGCTACAGCAAATAGTGTCACTGTAATTTGTAATCCCCTGTAAGAAGACTAAGATGAGGTGAGGGTAAGGCCCCGATCAATGCCCGGAGCAAGTTACAAAACGGTGGAAAAGAAAACCTCCCTGGAGAAGATTTTCGCTCCCGGAGGCTGGCTGGCGAGGAATCATCCACACTATGAATATCGCCAGGGCCAGCTTGCGATGGCAGAGGAAGTGGAATCCGCGCTTGCAAACCATCGCCATTTGATTGTTGAGGCGGGAACAGGAACGGGCAAGACGCTGGCTTATCTGGTCCCGATTCTGCGCAGCGGCTTTCGAGTGGTGGTTTCCACCGGAACGAAAAACCTTCAGGAACAGTTATTTTTTAAGGATATTCCTTTCCTGAAGAAACTGGTTCCGGGGCTCCGCGCGACCTTAATGAAAGGCCGCCAAAATTATCTTTGCCGGCAGAAACTTTACGATCTTGAGAGGCAGCCGGTACTGAGCGGGATGGAAGAGGTCCGCCAATACGCTCGCATCCGGGAGTGGGAAGCCAAAACCGAGACCGGCGACCGGGCGGAACTCCAGGACCTCCCCGATACCAGCGAGTTGTGGCCCCGCATCGATGCTCGCCGCGAAACCTGTACGGGCCAGAAATGCCCGCAATTCGAGCGATGTTTCATCACACTCATGCACCAGCGCGCGGCGGAATCGGATCTGATCATCGTGAATCATCATCTTTTCTTTGCCGACCTAGCCCTGAAGCAGACAGATTATGCCAGCCTGTTGCCGGAATACGCCGCGGTGGTTTTTGATGAAGCCCATGAAATGGAGGATGTGGCCACGCGTTATTTTGGACTTCAGGTGAGCAATTATCGCGTCGAAGAACTCGCGCGAGACACCGAAGCGGCGGAGCGGCTTAAGGACCTTCAGATTCCTGAAATCGCGGATGCGCTGGCGGAGCTTCGGCATCGCGCAGAGCTTTTTTTTGGCCTCTTTCCATCCACAGAAGGGAGATTTGGCTTTGAGACGCGGAGTGATTTTGTGGAGGTGCATCGGGGGGCGTATTCAACTCTGCTGAACGCATTAGTCCGGCTTGAAACGGAATTAAACCGCGTAAAAGATCGTCCCGAAGAATTCGTCAATCTGGCCCGCCGCGCGGGTGAGCTTCGACAGGGTTTTGAGCTGGTTTTGGAAGGAAAGGATCGGAATTTTGTGTTCTGGTGGGAGCGTCGGGGGCGAGGAGTGTTTCTGGAGGCGACCCCGATCGATATCTCCTCCCTGCTCCGCGAGCGCCTTTTCGACCGCGTTGAGAGCGTCATCCTGACCTCTGCCACCCTGGCCGTGGCGGGCAATTTCAGCTTCGTAAAATCCCGCCTGGGACTTCACAACGCTCGCGAGAAAGTCCTTCCCTCGCATTTCAATTTTGAGGAACAGGCGCTGCTCTACACTCCCGGACACCTTCCTGACCCTCGCAGCCCTGATTTTTCGCGGGCAGCGGTTGCGGAAGTGGTGCAATTATTGAAAGCAACGCGGGGAAGGGCGTTTGTTCTGTTTACTTCTTACGCCCAGATGCGGGACTTCTATGATCGCATTCGGCCGCAGCTTCGCTATCCGATGATGATTCAAGGCAGCGCGCCGGCCCCGGTCTTACTGAGCAAGTTCCGCTCCACCCCCCATGCCGTGCTTTTTGCCACCAGTTCTTTCTGGCAAGGCGTGGATGTTCAAGGGCAGCAATTGAGCGCCGTGATTATCGACCGCTTACCCTTTGCTGTGCCTACGGACCCGGTGGTGGCAACGCGAATCCGACAGGTGAATGAGGAAGGCGGCGACGCCTTTCTCGAATATCAGATTCCTGAGGCCGTCATTGCTCTCAAACAGGGTTTCGGAAGACTCATTCGCAGCGAGAAAGATCATGGCCTGCTGGCCATCCTGGATAGCCGCCTGGTCCGTAAACCTTACGGGAGGATTTTTTTTGACAGTTTGCCTGCGTATCGGCGCGCGAACCGGCTGGATGAAGTAAGAGGTTTCATGCAAAAATACTGAAAGGGATTGATCGATTGAAACGTTGAGTCAGTGAGGCATTAACGCACTGATCCTCAGTTGCCAATTGCAACGGTCTTCGGACCTCTGACAGGTTGTTGAAAAATTCCAGCAACCTGTCATTCCGAGGAGCCGTAGACGACGAGAAATCTCGAACGGACGATCAGCAATCAGCCGTCAGCGCTCTGTACTCGGCTTTTCGCGCCGGGGCGTTGCTGCTGAACGCTGATCGCTGTTTGCTGAAAGCCAAGGAAATACAGGGATTCTTCCCCCTCGCCTCGCTCGGCGTCAGAATGACAGGCGAAGAGCTCGGGATGACAGGCTGCGAGAGTTTTTCAGCAATCTGTCAGTGAACGGATGATTTGATCAGAAAGGATTTCATGTTCGAGGTTTCCGTCGAATATTCTTTTGCTGCAGGCCACGCCCTGAGAAACTATAAGGGAAAGTGTGAGAATGTTCATGGTCACAACTATCGCGTTCAGGTGACCGTTGCCGGCGAAACTCTGAACGCCGCGGGCCTGTTGGTGGATTTTGCCGATCTGAAAGCGGGCCTCCGCGGTCTGGTCGATCGGCTGGACCATCGGTTTCTAAATGAAATCGAGCCTTTCGATCAGATCAATCCCTCAGCGGAAAACCTTGCGAAGTATCTTGGCGATGGCTTGCGCGATCGGCTTCAGGATCAGGGACTTCGGCTTCAGGCCGTCACGGTGTGGGAGACGGATACCGCTTCTGCCACTTACCGGCCATGAGATGCTTCAGGATGAAATGCCGGGCGGCAGAAAGCGCAGAATGGTAAAAAGAGCTGAAAGTAGCAGAGTACACTTGACCGGATCGTTCAGTTGGTCGACAATAAGCTTCCTCCTTGTTCAAAGTCGGTTGTTTCCAAGCGCTTGAGTCCCCAGCACACCCAAGATGAGACCAGAATGAGGGGATGGTGATCCCTCCTTGAAGGTGATCCAGTTTTGCGGCGCCAGTGGTGGAAGTCGCTGGCGGCGCACGAGATGAGGAGCCCCCATTGGGAATGAATTTTCGCTCTTTGTTCAGCATGTTTTCTTCGGACCTTGCCATCGATCTTGGCACCGCGAACTCCCTTGTTTACGCCAAAGGGAAGGGGATTGTGGTGAACGAACCTTCCATCGTCGCCATCAATAAAGTCACGGGCGCTATCGAAGCCGTGGGGCGCGAAGCCAAGGAAATGCTGGGACGCACGCCTGGCAATATTGTCGCAATTCGGCCCTTGAAGGACGGGGTGATCGCAGACTTCAAGGTTACGGAAAAGATGCTGAATTACTTCATTCACAAGGCGCATAACCGGAAGATGTTTGTCCACCCTCGGATTGTCATCGGAGTGCCTTCCGAGATCACTCAGGTGGAAAAGCGGGCCGTGCAGGATTCCGCGATGCGAGCCAAGGCCAGCGAAGTGTTCCTGGTGGAGCAGGCCATGATGGCGGCCATTGGCGCCGGACTACCCATCACAGAGCCTTCCGGCAGCATGATCGTGGATATTGGCGGCGGCACCACTGATATCGCCGTGATCTCTCTCTCCGGCATTGTTTATAGCCGGTCGGTGCGAGTGGCGGGCAACGAGATGGACGAGGCCATCACCGCCTATCTCAAACGAAAATACAATCTGCTGAT
>DATGKJ010000262.1:0-12759 GCA_035294685.1 Terriglobia bacterium
ATGTCATTGATGTCGTATTTCATCATCGCATAGCGGTCCACTCCCAGCCCAAAGGCCCAGCCGGTGTATCGTTCAGGATCGATGCCGCCGTGGCGCAGCACTTCCGGATGCACCATGCCGCAGCCCATTACTTCAATCCATCCGCTCTGTTTGCACACCCGGCAGCCCTCGCCCCGGCAGAACCGGCAACTGATGGCCACCTCGCCGCTTGGCTCGGTGAAAGGGAAGAAGCTGGGATGGAAGCTGGTTCTCGTTTCCTGGCCGAAAAATTTCCGAGCAAAGAAGTCGAGAGCGCCCTTCAGATCAGCGAAAGTTATATCGGTGTCGATTGCGAGTCCCTCGACCTGGTGGAACATGGGCGAATGGGTGGAATCGGGATTATCGCGGCGATAACACTTGCCGGGAATGATGATGTAAAGCGGCGCGCCATATTTCTGCATGGCGCGGATCTGCACGGGCGAAGTGTGAGTACGCAACACCGTTTGCGAGTCGATGTAGAGCGTGTCCCAGTCGTCGCGCGAAGGGTGGCTTTCCGGAATGTTCAGCGCGTCGAAGTTGTAGTAAACCGTTTCAATCTCCGGGCCGGTTTCGATCCTGAACCCGAGACCGAGGAAAATGTCTTCGATCTCGCGTTGGACCTGAGTAATGGGATGGAGCGATCCGAGCGGTCGACGGTAGCCCGGCAAGGTCAGGTCTTTGAGCGGCAGCCTGGCGGAGGCGCGCGATTCATCTGCCGCCGGAAGGCTCCGCAAAGATTCATCGCACGCTTCGGCCCGCGAGCTTAGTGGGATATTCTGCACAAGCTCCGCAACCTCAAGAGTTGAAGCTGCGCGCCGCAGTTCGTTAAATTGCCGGCCCACGAAGGGCTTCAATTCCGGAGAAGCTTTCTTCAGCCAGTTCTCATCCAGATGCGCCAGAAGGCCATTCTTGCGCGCCAGCCACCGGTCGCGCAACGCTTTCGCCATGGCATCGCGCTCGGCCTCATCGCGCGCGCCCCGTTCTATGAGGGCGCGCCGCTCCCCGGACATCGCCGCGCGAACCTCGGCAAACAGCGCCGCGATAACCTCCGCGTCGCTGAGCCCCAGTTCCGACAGGGTTTTGCGGACTTTTTCTTCGATGTTCATGGAATCGAGCGGCAGGGTGTTGCTCTGAAGGGGCGCGCGCCCCTTCAGAACCGAGCGCCATTAACTCGCCGGTGAACTTACAAGCGCCTTCTTGACGCTCGCCGCCAGCTCAGCAAATGCGCTGGAATCGCGCGCGGCAATTTCCGAGAGCGATTTGCGATCCAGCGCCGAACCCATCAACTTCAGCCCATGCATAAACTGGCTGTATGTCAGGTCGTGCTGGCGGGCGGCGGCGTTAATGCGCAGAATCCAGAGACGGCGGAAGTCGCGCTTGCGGCGGCGACGATCGCGATAGGCAAAGCGCCCGGCGCGGTCTGCCGCCTCCTTCATGAAGCGATACAGTTTGCTTTTGTTAAGGAAGTAGCCTTTGGTGAGCCTGGAGAGTTTTTTCCGCTTGGCGCGGCGCACAGTGCCGCGCTTGACTCGTGGCATGGGTTTGCTCCTTTCGTTTCGGATGGATAAGGGGCGGAGAGCATTGCCCGCAGGCGGAAGGCCGAAAAGCAGAGAGCGGCAACTTACTTGCCCGCTGCTTACTGGCTATTGCCTGCTGCCTGCGGGATCAGCGAAGGCACCCTGCCATCGGCCTTCCCGCACCCCTGAACAAGCAAATATCAGGTTCCAGGTGTCAGTAAAAGCAGATTGTGAACTCGGTTTTTTCTGACACCTGACACCTGATACCTATCTTCCATACGGCAGCATCGCGCGGACGCGATGGACATCCGCAGCCGCAACGAGCGTGCTTTGGTCGAGCTTCCTTTTGCGCTTGCTGGGCTTGGACGTCAGAATGTGGCGGGCATAAGAATGGCCACGGACAATCTTTCCCCCAGCCGTAATTTTGAACCGCTTGGCAGCGCCTTTATGTGTCTTCAGCTTCAATTTCCCTTTCGGCAAAACTCATCCTCCTTCTGTGGTGCGGGGCGATGGGGAAGGCGCGCCCGCTGCAGGCGCCGACGCGGTGACGGGCGCGGCGGCGCTTGATGGTTCCCGCGCGGGCGCCCCCGAAGGCTTTGCGCCCGGGCGCTTGGGCGCCAAAATCGCCGTGAGATTCGGACCCTCCTGCCGGGGGCGCGTCTCAACCTGCCCAACCTCGGAGACCTGTTCAATCAGACGGTTCATCATTTCCCAGCCGATATTCCGATGCGCCATTTCGCGCCCACGAAAGGCGATGGTGGCCTTCACCTTGCTGCCTTCCTCGAGAAAGCGCACGATGTGATTTTTCTTCACCTCGAAGTCGTGTTCGCCGGTGCGCGGCCGGAATTTGACCTCCTTCAGCTCAATCGACTTCTGGTGCTTGCGCGCATCGTGCTGGCGCTTGTTCTGCTGGTAGAGATATTTGCCGTAATTGATGATCCGGCAGACGGGCGGCGTGGCGCGCGGTGAAACCTCCACCAGATCCAATCCCCGCTCGCGGGCAATCTTCAAAGCTTCCCAGGGCGGCATGATGCCGAGCTGCTTTCCTTCGTCATCCACCACCCGCACCTCACGGGCTCGTATTCTTTCGTTGATTCGAACAAAACGATCAGCGATAGGCGTTGCCTCCCGGCCTCTCAAAGGCCGAATGAAATAAAATCACTTTCCGAAATTTCCTTGCGCGTTTATCCAGCGGACAGCCATCACCCTTCGTGAAGCGAAAGAACTTGCCCACTCGTAACAAGTGGCGAGTCTGAAAAAGCGGTTTGCCGCTTCTTTGCGCGCCACCCTTTACTGGCCATTGCTTTGAAAATGATTCACTGCACTGGGCATCATCGGCTGCGGCCTCCCGGCCAAACGCTCGAAGACCGCTTGACAGTAGCTTACCATTTCACAGCGCGCGTGTCGATAAGCTTGCGTGTGGAGCGGATAAATTCCTCGAGCGGCTGAAAACCGGCATCGCCGCGGTCTCGCCGCCGGACGGCTACTCCATGAGCCTGCGATTCGCGATCCCCGACGACGAGCATGAAGGGAATCTTCTGCAACTGCGCATCGCGGATGCGGGCGTTCAGCTTCTCATTGCGGTCGTCCAGTTGGGCGCGAATCCGCGCTGCCCGCAACGCCTCTGTCACCTGGCGCGCATATTCGATATGCTTTTCGCTGACCGGAAGCACCGCGGCCTGGACAGGCGACAGCCACACAGGAAACGCTCCGGCATAATGCTCGATCAGAACTCCAAAGAACCGCTCCACCGAGCCGAGCAGGGCACGATGCACCATGATCGGCGTATGCGCGTGGCCGTCAGCCCCAATATATTCCAGCCGGAAGCGCTGCGGCAGGAAGAAGTCAAACTGAACCGTTGAGAGCTGCCACCGGCGGCCCAGCGCGTCAACCAGCTTGATGTCAATCTTCGGCCCATAGAACGCCGCCTCGCCTGAGATGCGCTTGAAGGGCAACCCGCGACCGCGCAGGGCGGACTCGAGAATCCGCTCGGCCATTTCCCATAGCGCCGGATCGCCGGAATATTTGGCCTGATCCTGCGAATCCCAGGTGGAAAGCTCGACTTCAAACTCTTCAAACCCGAAAGTGCGCAAAACCAGCAAAGCAAAATCCACGCATGATGCAACCTCGGCCTCCACCGTATCGGGCGTGGCGAAAATATGGGCGTCATCCTGGGTAAAGCCGCGCACGCGCAGAAGGCCGTGCATCACGCCGGAGCGCTCATAACGATAGACGGTGCCGAACTCCGCCAGGCGCAGGGGCAGTTCGCGATAGCTGCGGCGCGAGTCCTTGTAGATGAGGATGTGGAAAGGGCAGTTCATGGGCTTCAACTGGTATTCGGCGTCCTCCAGTTGAATGGGCGTGAACATATTCTCGCGATAGAAATTCGCATGGCCGCTGGTCTTCCACAAGTCCACGCGCGCTACGTGCGGCGTGTAAACCAGGTTATAGCCCTGCTTCAGCAGTTCTTCTCGCAGAAAATCCTCAATCTCTTTGCGGATCAGGCCGCCCTTGGGATGCCAGAAGATCAGCCCGGGGCCAGCTTCCTCCTGAATGCTGAAAAGGTCCAGGTCTTTGCCTAAACGGCGATGATCGCGCTTTTTAGCTTCCTCCATCTGCGCCAGGAACTGGTCCAGATCCTTTTGTGTGAAAAATGCTGTGCCATAAATGCGCTGCATCGGGTGCGAGCGCTCATCGCCCTTCCAGTGCGCTCCCGAGACGCCCAGCAGCTTGAACGCCTTGATGCGTCCGGTTGAGGGAATATGGGGGCCGCGGCAAAAATCCAGAAACTTCCCGGTGCGATAGGCTGAAAAGACCGGCTCGGCTTTCTCCTGAATCAACTCGCATTTCAGAAACTCTCCCATCTTCTCGAACAGCTTCAAGCCTTCTTCTTTGGGAAAATAGACGCGCTCATAGGGCAGATCCGCCTTCACCAGTTCGGCCATCTTCTGCTCAAGTTTGCGCAGGTCGTCTTCCGTAAACGGCTTTTCGCGATAGAAATCGTAAAAGAAACCGGTCTCGGTCGGGGGGCCGATGCCGGGGTGGGCGTCCGGAAACAATTCCAGAACGGCAGCCGCCAGCAGATGCGCCGAAGAATGGCGGTAGACCTCGATTCCTTCAGGGGAAGAAGGCATGATGAACTGGATGGGAGCGCTTTCTTCAATGGGCGAAGAAAGATCGATGAGGCGGCCATTTACTTTGGCCGCCAGCGCTTCCCGCGCAAGCCGCGGCCCGAGAGACGCGGCAACATCGAGCGCTTTGATTCCACGGGGAAACTCCTGGGTGCGCCCATCTGGAAAAGTGAGTTGAATGTTCTCCATGCCAGGTTGCAAGTCGAATTGAAAAACACTTTTAACTTAGCAAACGAAGCGCTCGCCGGTCAAACCAGCGCCGCGATTCGCAGTGTCCCAGTTTGCCGTGTGACACGGGCGTCTCACCCGTGAAGCATTGAACTGTCACGGCCAAGATGTCGTGCCACGTGATGCAAGCCGGGTTTAGGACACTACCGCACGATTGCTCTCCCGCAAGGGTGAAAAGACAAAACGTAAAGATAAACGTTATAATGGCGTTTAGAAGCAGAGTTCCTTCCTGAAAGTTATACATCATCAATGGCCATTTACAGCGTTTACGTCTCTTCCCGCGATGACGCCGAGGCGCGCCACTGGCTCGCATTTTTCCGCCGGCACGGTTACAAAGACCTTAAGGGCCTAGTCATTGAACGGGTCTACTGGCTGGAAGGAAATCTTTGGCCCGAAAGACTTTCGCCGCTGCTTGCCAATCCTGTTTATCAGACAACGTCCAGTCAATCCATGCTGGACCCTTCGCAGGGCCCCATCCTGGAGATTGCCTACCGCCATGCGGTGACAGACCCTGAAACGCCTTCGATTCTTGAAGCGGCGCGCGCCCTGGGCGAAGACGGACTGGTATTTGCGCGGCTCAGCAGGCGTTACCAGTTTTGCGGAGTCACGCGGCAGAACGCACTCAGGATTGCAGAGCGCTTTCTTTTTAATAAAGTGGTCGAACGAATTCGCGAGCCCCATGAGCTTGTGTCCACTTTGCGACCTGCGGGCGAGCCTGATCCGGTTACGACGGTTTCCCTTGCCGGGATGTGCGACCAAGAGCTTCAGGCTCTTTCCGCAGCACGTTCATGGTACGCTCCTCTGTCGCAGATGCGCGTGATTCAGGCTCACGAACGCCAGATCGGAAGGCCCCATACGGATGCGGAAATCGAGATTCTGGCGCAGACCTGGAGCGATCATTGTTATCACACCACCTGGAAGAGCCTGGGGTTGCTGAAGAAGCTTTCCGAGGCCACCGCCCGCATCGCGCACCCGTTGGTGGTGAGCGCTTTTAAGGACAACGCCGGAGGAATCGAATTCTACGAAGATTGGGTGATCACCATCAAGGGTGAGACGCACAACTTCCCGAGCTCTATCGCCCCCTTTGGCGGAGTCGCCACCAAACACGGCGGCGTAATTCGGGATACGCTTGGCTTTGGCAAAGGGGCTTATCCGATTGGCGGCACGACGATCATGGGCACCCTGGACCCTGCCATGCCTGAGAATCAGGTTCCTGAGGGAGCGCTTCCGCCCCAACTCATTCTTTCCGAATCGATTCGCGCAACAGCTTACTATATGAACCCCATGGGAATTCCCATGATGCATGCGATTTACCGCCGTCATCCGGGGTATGCCAAGTGTCTAGCCCTGGGACACTCCCTGGGGTTAATTCCTCGAAAATACGCTCTGAAAGATCCTCCGCAGCCTGGCGACCTGCTGTTGCTGATCGGCGGCGAGACAGGGCGCGACGGGATTCACGGAGCCACAGCCAGTTCGGCCTCGATGACCGAGGAGACCTTGGCGAAAGAGTCCGCTGCGGTGCAGATTGGCCACCCGATCACCGAACGCCGGTTTACCACCGCCATTCCCGCTTTGCGCGATCAGGGCTGCATTCGTTCGATCACGGATCTCGGCGCAGGTGGAATTTCCTGTGGCGCAGGCGAAATGGGGGCTGAAACCGGAGTCGCGCTGAATCTGGATGCCGTGCCGCTGAAAGATCGGAGTCTGACCGCCTGGGAAATCCTGCTTTCGGAATCACAGGAAAGAATGCTGATCGCAGTTCCCGCTGAAAAACTCGACGAGGCTGAGAAACTGCTTGATCGTTATGAAGTGGGTCACGCCGCCATCGGGCGTTTCACCGACTCCCACCGGCTGGAGGCTACCTGGCGAGGGCAAAAGGTGGTGGACCTTGAGATGAGCTTTCTCTGGAGCGCTTGCCCCATTGATTCGATCCCGATGGCTGAGCCTGAGCGCAAGCTTGCGCCTTTGCGAATTCCTGAAGCGAAGACAGCCGCTGATTGGTCCGAAGCTGTGCGGCGAGTGCTGGGGCACTTTCATTGCGCTGACCAGAGCGCTGCCGGTTCCCGCTTTGACTCCACCGTGCAGGGGCGGACCATAGTCGGTCCTTATGGCGGCAAGAACCATCGCATGCCTTCGGGATTTTATCTCTCGGCGCCGTTGCGCGGCAGGAACTACGGCGTGATCACCACCGTGGCCTTCAACCCGCTCTATGGCGAGATCGATCCAGCCGGAATGGCCAGGCTCATGATGATCGAGGCCATCACCAAGGCTGTCGTGGCTGGAGCGGACTATCGTGAACTGGCGCTCTGCGACAATTTCTACACTCCGCGTGTGCGCCCCGAAGTGGCCTGGAACTTGACCCGCATGGTTGAGGCTGTCGCGGGTTTCTCTGAGGAAATCGGCATGCCGTTCATTTCCGGAAAAGATTCGAGTTCCGGCACTTTTGATTCCGCCGGGGTAAGTATTGAAGTGCCGCCCACATTGGCTGTGATGGCTTTCGGGAGAATGCCCGACGTCCGGCGCGCGGTGACCAGGGATTTCAAAAAACCGGGGAATAAACTGTTGCTCGTGGGGCGTACAGACTCCCATGCGCTCGGCGGCAGCGTCTATGCGGATACCTGCGGCCAGCGTGGCGAGCGCCTGTTTGATCCCGGCGACGGAGGGAACATCCGGCGACTCTGGGACACATTGCTCTGGGTTCATCGTGAAGAAGGCTATGTTTCCGCAAGCGCCATTGCCGAGGGAGGCGCTTTTCTTCGGTTATTCGAAGCTGCCTATGGCTCGGGGCTGGGAGCGCGCGTCGAACTTGACAGCGTCACGGAGGGCGGCCGCATTCGCAAGGACGAAATTCTCTTCGGAGAATTCATCGGCTCCGTGCTGCTTGAGGTTCCACCGCCCGCCTTGTCGCTTATTGAAGAGGAATTCATCGGCAGGGTTCCCTATGAAGTGATGGGCGAGGTGACGCGCGAGCCTCGGATCACGCTTGCGCAGGGGGGAAAAGCGATCTGGGAGGAAGAGGTTTCCGGGTTGGCGGAGGTCTGGAGCAAACCCTTCCGGGAGGCGCTCGAATGAGCAGGGCAATCACCGCCATTCTGTATGCGCCAGGAACCAATTGTCATGAGGAGACGGCAGCCGCGCTGGAACGCGCCGGGTTGCAAAACGAACTGGCGCTGCTCGGCGACCTGCTGAAAGGCGAAATCCGCCTGAAGTCTTATCAGGCTCTGGTGATTCCCGGAGGATTTTCCTACGGTGATCATCTCGGCGCAGGCCGCATTTTCGCCACCTTGCTGGGCGCGCGGCTCAGGGATCAACTGACGGAGTTCCTTGATTCCGGCAAGCCCGTGCTGGGCATTTGTAACGGCTTTCAAGTTCTGGCCGAGGCTGGGATTCTGCCTTATCGCCGATTGGGCGAGCGCGCGATGGCGTTGCTGGCGAATCAATCGGCGCGGTTTGAGGATCGGTGCGTGCGCCTGCTCGTTTCGCAGCAGGAATGCCTCTGGACGCGGGATTTGGCGGGGCAAATTCTTGAAATGCCCTCCGCTCACGGTGAAGGGCGGCCCCTGTTTTGCGATTCAGTCAGCGGCGCCTCGCCCCGCATTGTTCTGAAGTATAGCGATGAGAACGGGGCGCCAACCTTGCATTATCCTGAAAACCCGAACGGGGCGCCGGATGCTGTGGCGGGGATTACTGATGAGACAGGACTCGTTCTGGGCTTGATGCCCCATCCTGAGCGCGCCTCTCTGCCGGTTCATGAGTCCGAGGACGGATTGAAGCTCTTCAAGAACCTGGCCCGCTGGCTGCTGGCGTGACCGAAGTAAATCAATAGCCCGTCATTCTGAGCGCTCAGTATTCTCTTACTTTGGTAAGGGTTGCTTTCTGGAATCTGAGATTTGAAAATCGGCTTTGGTTACGGTCGTCAGCCGGCGCTGCGTTGACATACTTCCCCAGAGAAAAAGTCGATGATTGCCCTCATTGCCTTTCCTGTGAATTGTTGTTTGCGGGCTCGGTAGCGCTCGGCTCAATCAGTGGCGGCAATTGATGTGTGCGGCGGTAAGCTCTGCGAATGTCCACAATTCGATCCGACGCTTGTCGCCAGCGATCCAGTTCTGCATTGTAGCGGAGCAGGATATTTCCGAGGAAATAAGGCATATTCTCACCCAGCCAGAGTTTCTGATAATAGACTCGCAGCCACGTGGTGTGATCCCGCATATCCTGAATCAGGCCGTTAGTCCCTTCGATGCGGTAGAGGATATCGTTCACCTGGGCAGGTTTTGACGCATTCGCTTGCGCCTGGGAATAAAGATCGGAGATATATTTGGCGTAGATGGCCTTCTCGCCGAGGAAATCAAAGCGGCGCGCTGCAAACGCCACATAGTCAAGAAGGTCCTGGTTCTGCCGCGCCAGATGGCGATTCGTAATCAGATCGGCCATCACATCCTCTGCCAGCAGGCGCACCTGGTGAGCCGTGGGCTCCAGTTGTTTATAAAATTCCTGGCCCGAAGGGGATATGGCATCAATCCAGGTCAGCCAGTCCTCTCCGTCGGTATGAATGGAGTTCCTGAGCAACTGATGAATCTGGGTCAGTTGCTCCACTTCCGTAGCGAAGTGATGGTCATCCGCGCGGTAGAACGCCCAATCCCATGCGTTTGCAAACTGCTTGTCATCCACCGATTGCTGCCAGCCCTGAGCGGCGCCGTAAACCAGGCCGTACCACGTGAAGTTGATCATTCCCTCGCCATCATCCATCCAGGTGGTATTGAACTCTCCGGTGGCTCCCAGATTCTTTCCGTCAGTCACAAACTGGCGGATGTTGGGGAGCGCTTCCGAATAATCGGGGAAGATGCGGCTCCAGTTGCTGACGCCGGCGCCACCCACGTCTCAAGCCCCACATCGCGGAAAGGTTTGATTTCGGTGACGAAGGATGCGCGCGGCGCATAATCCCAGGGAATGGCGATCATATCGTGCGGCAAGTCCTTTAAATGCTCCGGATGCTGCACGCCCATGTCACCCCAGAAGAGGAGTTTGCGATGGAATGGGCGCAGTTCCTGGTCGATTTGCCGAAGGTAGTTGATGTAGACCTGCCCGTAACCTTGCTGCTCAACCCAGGCTTTCGTCCGGCCCTGGCCGAGTTCGAAAGTTTCGTCGGCTCCAATATGGAAAAACGGAGCGGGAAAAACTTTGGCAAGGTCTGAGAACATCTGGCCAATGAAGGTGATGGATGCAGGGACGGTGGGCGAGAGAACGTGGCCATAGGGAACTTCCACCATGTTCTGAAAGCGCTCATATTGCAGCGCCAAGTGGAGGTGGCCAAAGGATTCCTGCTCGGGCACAACCATGACGTGATATTGTTTGGCGAAATCGACAATCTGGCGCGCCTCGTCCGGCGTGATCGCACCCCCGGGTTGGGCGACCAGCGGCAGGCTGGGATAGGCGTAGGTATTCTCCATGTAAAGCGAATAGAGATTCACCTTGTATTCGGCCAGCGTCGCGATTTCGCGCTTGATGGAAGCGAGCGAAGGGATCGGCCCGCGGCTGATATCAATGCTCACGCCGCGCCATCGCAGGGCTGGCCAATCCACAATGCGAACCGCCGGGCATTCCGCTGCGCCGCCGCCCGCCACAGGATGAAAAAGCTGGCGCAAGGTCTGAACGCCGTAGAAAACGCCTGCCGCTGTCTTGCCCACCACCACCGCCTCGCGCGGAGTCACCACCAGCACGTATCCTTCTTCTTCGCCTTGCGCAGGGAATGCAAGGCCTGCCTGTTCGAGAGCGCGCTGCCCCTCACGATCGTCCGCGCGCGCCAGCACAATGCGCGGCGCTCCAGACGGATGCGTTTTCACCACCGCCTCGACGCCGTCAATCTGATCCAAGTCCTTGGCCAGCAGCGATGCGGCAAAACGGTCTGCGTCTGAATCGCTCGGGATTCCGATCGTGATGCGCTCTTTCGTGCGCAGCACGCCTGCGCCAAGCTCCAACTGACGCGGGTAAGGCGTAAGCGGAAGCTCCGCCGCCCTCAAAGAGATGCTCGAAAAAAGAACAATAGCGATCAGGCTCAGGCGTTGGATCATGATGAACTCCTCAGGAAGTTGTAAGTCGTTGCCGCGCGGCTTGCGGATCATAACGCTGGATCGCTCGAAGCGCCGCGCCGGAACGTTGAAGAATAGTGCCATTTGCGGGGTTGCGTCAATTTCAAATTGACAGGGCGGTTGCCATCCACCGGTCTGCCCGGTACGCTAAAGGAAAGGGGATTCACCATGGCGAATCAAGGAACGCTGATCGGTACAGATTTTCAGAAGGAGAATAGAACGCCCCATGATTCAAAAATTCCTGATCATCGTCAGTGTGCTCCTCGGAATCTCGGCAGCAGGGCTCGCGCAGAACGCTCCTCGCATGGAGATTTTCGGAGGCTTTTCGTTCGCCAAAGCAGGCTTCAGTTCCACGAACTCGCCTTTTTTCCTATCCGCTGTACCCTTTGGGCAAAATTTTGATTTAAGAGGGTGGGAGGCGTCCGTTTCCGAAAATGTGGACAGTTGGTTTGGCGTCACGCAGGAGTTTACCGGCCTTTATGGCAATCCACGATTGAATGGCTTTAACCACAATACTCATCTCTATTCTTTCCTTTCAGGTCCCCGCTTTTCCTATCGCCACAATGAGCGGATCACGCCGTTTGCACACGCGCTGTTCGGCTATGACGAGATCAGCATGAAGATTCCAGCCGCCGGGGGAATCGCGGCCAAAGATCAGTCTTATGGCATGGCGCTTGGCGGCGGACTTGACGTGAAATTGCACGGAGTATTCGCGCTTCGGTTGATCCAAGCTGATTACTACATGACACAATTTTTCGGCAAAACGCAAAGCAACCTGCGGCTTTCGGCCGGGATTGTGATTCAGCTTGGGCGAACGGGATACTGAGCAGCCGGAAGCTTTTCTGCCCCCAGGCGCGCGCCTCTCCTCGTCAGCGCTGAGCCATTTCAACTCACGCGAAAGACGGTGCGAGCAGGCTTCGCTTGTCTGAGAGGCTCTCGCTTTTTTCACGTCAGCCAATATGCTAGCGTAATGATGTAAGGAATAACCTGACCTTACGGGAGCTTATTCATGAAACGATACGGCGAGCACCGCTTCCCTGGAAAGCTGTTTATCGTTGAAGGAGTTGACGGCTCCGGCAAATCCACCCAGCTCAATCTGCTCCACCAGTGGCTTCAGAATGAAGGTTATGGAGTGGTGTTCAGCGAATGGAATTCCTCGCCGCTCGTGCGCAGGGTCACCAAGCGCGGCAAGAAAAGGCAGATGCTGACGCCTTCCACTTTCAGCCTGATCCATGCCACCGATTTTGCCGACCGGATGGAACACAGCATTATCCCGCTGCTCAAGGCGGGCGCGGTGGTGCTTTGTGACCGTTACATTTACACGGCGTTTGCGCGCGACGTGGCCCGGGGCATGGACCCCAAGTGGGTGCGCGAGCTTTATTCATTTGCCGTAAAACCGACGGTGGCATTCTATTTCCGGGTTCCGCTGGACGTGGCCATCAAGCGCCTTCACGCCAGCCGCAAAGGGTTCAAGTACTACGAAGCCGGGATGGACCTTGATTTGAGCGAGGACCCGGACGAGAGCTTCAAGCTCTTCCAGGGCCGGATCGTGGAAGAATACGAAAAAATGATCCCGGAGTTTGACCTGACGGTAGTAGATGCGACTCTGCCCATCGAGGAGCAGCAGATCCAGATGAGACCGGTAGTGAAGAATCGTCTGGCCCAGGCCAAGAGATTGCGAGTGGCGCCATGAGAGAAACCTATGGAGTGGTTCTGCAGGGCATGAACCTGGCGGAGCTTAGCGGCAAGCTGATCGTCATCGAAGGGACGGACGGGGTC
>DATGKJ010000263.1:0-6141 GCA_035294685.1 Terriglobia bacterium
CACCAGCAACTGAGCCGGATCGGGAGTGATCTGGAACTCCGGCACCTGGTTGCCCTGAATCAGGATGGTTCCAACTCCGGGCAAGCTGTTGAGCCGCGGCTTGAAGGTGTAGGTGGCCAGTTCCCAGAGTTGAGTCAGCGGAACGGTGTTGGACGTGATGCTGTAACCCATGATGGGGAAGCTTGAGAATTGCAACCGATTGGTTTCAATCTTGGCCGTGGGCGGCAAGGTGGGCTGCACTCGCGCGATGGCGGCGTTGACGCGCTGCAACGTCTGAAACATATCAACTTTCCAACTGAAGAACAGGTCGATTTCCGCCGATCCCCGGCTGGTGATGGATTGTACGTCCTGGATGCCCATCACGCCGCTTACGGCTTCCTCGATGGGTCGCGTCAGGGTGACCAGCATCTGGTCGATGGGCATCACGCCGTTGTCAACGCCAATGATGATGCGCGGGAAATTGGTGGTGGGAAAAACTGAAATCGGGATGGTAAAGGCAAGATAAGCGCCCACCAGCGCGAGCGTGATGATGAGAAAGATGATTGATTTGGACTCACGCGCGAACCAGTAGGAGGAAGCTTCGCGCTCTTTCGCAACTTGCGGCGAAAAGGCGTGATTCGATTTGCCATTCTGATTCATTGAAGATTAGAGATTAGCTTTCAGCAATCAGCGAGCGATGGGGAATGCACTTGCTGACTGCTGAGAGCTTTGTTGCTCAAAACTTCACTTTTGTGCCGTCTGGCAATCCGTAGGCTCCTTCGGTAACCACCTTCTGGCCCGGCTCAAGGCCGCTGGTGATCTGCACCTCATCGCCCTCGCGGATGCCGGTCTTTACGCTGGTTTGGTGCGCGCGGTTATCCGGCCCGATCACCATCACGGAGGTCGATCCGTCAGAAGCTGTCAGCACGGCCGATGCGGGGATCACCATGGCGTCCTTGACGGTCTCGGCGACCATGCCCACCTGAACAGTCGCTCCAGGTTTCAGCCGGTCGTCAGGATTTGCGGCATCCACCCAGACCTGGACGGTTGTACTGTCGGGGTCGAGCGCCGGGCTTACCACGCTCACTTTTCCGGCAACTTCTTGGTGATCCTGTCCCAGGAAAATCGTAGCCGGGTCGCCCGCTTTGAGCAGCGCAGCCTGCTGCGGAGAAATGTGCGCGCGCGCCACCACGTGCGAAATGTTCATCACCGTCAGCAGCGGCGTTCCGGCGGAAGCCATCTGGCCTTCATAAAGCGGCCGATCGGTGACCACGCCGTTGATGGGACTTCGAATTTCGGAGTAATGGTATTGAGCCTGGGCAGCCAGATATTGCCCTTTGGCCGTCGTCAATTGCCCTTCGGCGGCTTTGAGCTGCTCATTCTTGCCCACAGCTTCGAGCGCCTTGAGGTGGGCCAACGCAATCTCATATTGATTGCGCGACTGGATATAGGCCACATGGGACTGATCCATAAGATTGCGGGCAATGGCGCCTGCCTTGTAAAGCTTCAGGCGGCTTTCATAGACAAGCCGATCGGCGTGCATCGCCTGGCGGGTGGCTTGAACGTTCAGCCGGGCGGTCTGGATATCCGCCGGCAGGTTCACTTGGGTGACAGTGACATAGGCTGCCTGAGCCTGGTCGTAGGTTCCCTGGCTCTGAACTACGGCGGCGGAGAGGTCCTTGTTCTCAAGCAAGGCGAGCAACTCGCCTGCATGCACGTGGCTGCCGCGCGTGACGTAAAACTTTTCAATCGGCGCGCTGATCTTCGGCACGATGACGGCCTGCTGCAAGGGGTAGAGGAGCGCACTCGCGGTCACGATGCGCTGGATGGTCTTTTGCTCGACCGGCGCAGCCTGAACTGTCACCACCGGCTCAGGCTGCGCGGCCTCCTGGCGCGAACAACCGCTCCATGCAACGGATACGCCGAGAAGGGTTGCGATGAGAAGAAAAGGCCGAAGTGTGCGTGCAGTCATGTTTTTAAGCCCATTGATCATGACGGCTTTTTGTAGCGCCGGTGTCCCCACCGGCGATTTTCGATGCTCAAAGCCTGCCCTGAACGAAGTGAAGCGGCAGCGCCGCCACAGTTGAAGCCAGCCTAAAAACTTCCCGTCAGGGTTTGCAAAGTTGCCAGCGCCGAACGATAGCGAACCTGGCCGGCGGCGTAAGCGTCGCGCGCCTGACTGAGCGAGTTTTCGGCATCAAGAACCTGGAGCGCCGCAGTCTCGCCTGCCTTATATTGCATGGTGACAAGTTGCAGGTTTCGCGCCGCCAGGGTCACCGAATTATGCAACGTATCCAACTGTTTCCAGGCCGCCTGCGCTTCATTATAGGACGAATACAATTGGCTCAGCAGTTGCCGCTGGGCGAACGACAGATTCACCCGCGCGAGGTTCCGTTGATCCTCCGCCTGATGCAGTTTGCTGAGGCTCGCCCCCCAGTCCCAGATGGGAACGTTTAGCGCGTAAGTTGCAAAGTAGCCCAAATTGGGCTGGCGCACTCCGGGACGTGTGGTATTCGTGCTGCTGTAAAGAGCAAAGGCGTTGGCTTCGATGCCGTAGTCGAGATCAAGCGTCAGCGAAGGATAGAACGCGGCCCGCGCGATGGAGACGTTGAGCCTCGCCTGTCGGTATGACGTCAGCGCGGCGCGAATCTGCGGATTGTTGTTGCGGGCCATCATCTGGACTTCGCCGAAGGTGGGCAGCACCGGCGGAACGTCCAGATCATCGACGATGGTGAAATTCTGATTGAGATCGGGGAACAGAAGCACCGCCAGATCAAGTCGCGCGGTTGACATGGCGACCTGAGCGTTTTCCAGAGCCTGTTGCTGCTGGTTGAACTGAAGCTCAAATCGGATCACGTCCGCGCGCGCCACTTCGCCGCCTTGCTCAAGCTCTCTGCTGATCTGAAGAAATCGCCGGGCGTTCGCCACGCTCTGCTGCGCCGTCGCATATTGGCGCTGGGCCAGCGCCAGCGCGTAGTATGCGTTCGTGACCGTGACGGCGAGACCCCGCCGCGCGATCTCTTCGTTGGCCTGCGCCAGAGCTTGCGCATAAGCCGCGCTGCGCGGTCCGGCGGAGAAGAAAAAGCTGGCGGGCATACTTTCGTGAACCACTCCCCAGGCGCGATAGACGTGCACTCCGTCATTGGTCACAAAGCGCCCCACCGGCGAAATCCCATTGCCCTGCGTGTTGAGATACTGCGTGGTATAGCTGACGGAGGGAAGCATCGCGGCCCGCGCCTGTACCCGATCTTCGCGCGCGAGCTTTACGGCTGTCACTGCCGCCTGAAATTGCGGGCTGTACTTTTCGGCGCGCTGCAAGGCGTCCTGAAGAGTAATGGTGATGGGCGGGCCGGACGCGCCAGGCTCTTGCGCCTGATCTGTTGGAGCTGCGCTTTGCAACCCGGCTGCGGCGTGATTTTCCTGCGCGCTGGCCTGAGCGCCCCAGAACGTAACGACCCAAATGGCGAAAGTTAGAAGGGTCACAAAGCATTGGCTTGGATGCTGAATTCTGTGCGGCATTTTTCGACTCGTCAGGTTGTTCCACAAATAGATCTTCTTCGGTATCATGACGGACCTCCAGATCATCGTTTGCCAGCCCCTTAGCATAGCGCGTCCTGAACGTCATTCCCTGAAACAAGCATTAAATTTTATTAAGGTTAGCAGGTCACTGGGAAGCATCGGTGGACGTTGTCATCCTCGGCCCTGCGGCTGTCATTCTGACGCTGAGCCTTCGGCTGCCATGAAAATAGCCGATACGACTACAGAGATTCTTCGCTGTCGCTCAGAATGACAGGATGGAAGGGTCTTCGCCTGAAATGGCGGGCTGCGGGGGTCCTCCATCAAGCGGTCAAGCGGCGGAAGTTCTCGGTTGGACTTCAAGCGAGTCGACCAGCCGCCAGGAGTCTTTCTCTTTGAGAAGGCGCGAGACGAGCGCGTAATGGACAGCGTGACCGCCGCGATGGACGACGACGTGGCCGATGAGGGGATGGCCGAGCAACGCCAGATCACCAATCAGGTCCAGAATTTTATGGCGGCAGAATTCCTCCGGGACGCGGAGCCCTCCCGGATTTAAGATCCGGTCATGAGAGAGAACAAGCGCGTTTTCAAGCGAGCCGCCGCGGACAAGACCCGCTTTCTTCAAGATTTCCACCTCTTCGAGGGAAGTGATGAAAGTCCGGGCAGGGGCGATTTCCTCCAAGTAGCTGGTTGGGGTCAGCGCCAATTCCAGCTTCTGGCTGCCGACCAATGGGTGCGAGAAGTCAATGCCGTAGGTCACGCGAAATCGCTCGGAGGGATAAATGGCGATGCTCTTGCCCCCCTCGGCAATCTCGACAGGCTTCAGGATTCGGATGTAGGTGCGGCGCGCCCGCTGCCGCTTCAATCCCACGCGCAGGATGTCGCGCGCGAAAGGCAGGGCGCTGCCATCCATGATCGGGACTTCCAAGTTGTTGATTTCGGCGCAAACGTTATCCACGCCCAGCGCCATCAGCGCCGAGAGCAAATGCTCGGTGGTCGAGATCAGCACGCCCTTGTGCATCAGGCTGGTGGCGTAGCTCACGCGGGCCACGTTCGACGCCCGCGCTTTAATGACGAACCCTTCGAGATCGGTGCGCTTGAAGATGATTCCCGTGTTTGCCGGAGCGGGTTTTAAGGAAAGATTCACCGCAACGCCAGTGTGGAGACCTATGCCTGACCAGCAAAGGGTTCCTGCCAAGGTGTGCTGATAGTCGTTGATGATTGAATCCATGCGATTGTACAAATAGCACTTCAAGTTCCAGGTTCTAATATTTCATTAAGTCATTGATTCTAAATTCAATTATAAAAATTTAATGGTGGTCAATTAAATGTGAGTGTGTCAAAAGTACAACATGTCGGTGTCACCCAGCCGCAAAGATTCTGATTTCGAGTTGCAATGAATGATAAACGAGACGAGGGAATTCAGGCAGATTTCAAGAACTGCCGGATCTTCTCAAAGTCGTCGCGAAGGATGACTTCTTCGCGGGGATTGCGGAGCACATAGGCCGGATGCACGGTCGCGAGGGCCTTGCCGGTTCCGTAATCAAAGAACTGGCCGTGGATTTTGGTGATGCCCTCTTTGATGCCTAACACGGTGCGGGCGGCGGGTGAACCCAGGCAGCAAACCAGGCGCGGCTGGATCGACTGAATCTGGCGGAAGAGGAAGGGCGAGCAGGTTGCGATTTCATCCGGCTCAGGCGTGCGGTTACCCGGAGGTCGGCACTTCACGACGTTGCAAATGTAGACATCCTCTCGCCTGATTTGAATCAATTGCAACATGCGGTTGAGCAGTTGTCCGGCGCGCCCCACAAAAGGCAACCCTTGCTCATCTTCATCGGCGCCCGGACCTTCGCCCACGAACACCAGTTCGGCGCGCGGATTGCCTTGCCCAAACACAATATGCTTCCGGCCTTTTGAAAGTTTGCAACGATGGCAGTCTCCAAGATCGGCCTGGATTTCTTCAAGCGTCTCGTGTTTGGTTGGGGCGGCCGGAGCGGGTGGCGCTTCGAAAAGGCTCAATGATTGTGGGGCCACTGGGCGTGAGACAGTAAATTGTGGCGCTGCCGTGATGGGTGGGTCCGCCGAGCTTGCCGGCCTAGTCGAGCCGGCAGATGCTTCCGAAGCTGCGAGGGGCTTGTTGCCGAAAGTTGGACCAAATGCAACATTAGGACTTGCGGATAATGGAGTCGTGGCAGCCTTGGGTGCTAAAGACTCTGCTGTAGCTCCCTGCGGGCGAAGATAGAACTCCTCAAACCCGAGTTCCTGAAAGAATTTGATCCAATCTTCGACCTGACGAAGAGTATCTCGATCCATATGGGAAAATCCTGTAGGGGCGAACGGTGTTCGCCCAGGGCGCGCGCCGCGCGCCCCTACGATTTCCGATTTGTGAGTATTCTAGTTTGAGCGCCTGCTTTTTTCAGTTCCACCAGTTCATCCAACACCCGATTGGCGGCTTGAAACTTGCTCATCTTTTCGAGCGACTTCGTCTGGGCGAACGGCGTTCGCCCCGATGGAGTCTGGGCGAACGGCGTTCGCCCAGGGCGCGCGCCGCGCGCCCCTACGATTTCCGATTTGTGAGTATTCTAGTTTGAGCGCCTGCTTTTTTCAGTTCCACCAGTTCATCCAACACCCGATTGGCGGCTTGAA
>DATGKJ010000264.1:0-11740 GCA_035294685.1 Terriglobia bacterium
GAAAGCAGCGGCGCCGCAGCGCGCACGAGGGCATCCAGAATCCGATAGAGAGCTGTCTGTCCCGAACGCCGCCGCCTGGAGCGCTCCGGAGCGGTATAGAGGCGGTCTTTCAGGATGTCGAAATAGAAGGCGCTCAAGTCCACCGTGGCGAAATCGCAGAGCGTGCGGTAAACACGATGGAATTCAAACCGTTCATATCCTTTGCCAATCTGCTCCAGCGCCTGCGCGGTCCGTTCGAGCGCCCAGGCGTCGATTTCCTCAAGCTCACCTGCGGCAATCAGATCTTTTGTTGGATCGAAGTCATAAAGATTCGCCAGGCAATAGCGAAACGTATTCCGCAGCTTACGATAGGCTTCGGATAGCCGGGTGAGGATTTCCGGCGAGATCACGACATCCTCGCGGAAATCCACGGAAGCCGCCCAGAGCCTCAGAATCTCCGCCCCATGCGTTTTGATGACTTCCTCGGGCTGGACGCCGGTGCCGAGCGATTTTGACATCGCGCGGCCCTCGGAATCGAGCACCCAGCCGTTCGTCAGCACCTGGCGATAGGGTGCGCCGCCATGCGTCACTAACGCAACCAGCAGAGAACTGTGAAACCAGCCGCGATATTGATCTCCGCCTTCCAGGTAAACATCCGCCGGCCAGGGCAGGTCCGGACGATGCCCCAGCACGGCAAGATGGCTGGAGCCGGAATCGAACCACACATCGAGGATGTCGGTTTCCCGCCGCAGCTTCGTCCCGCCGCAATCCGGGCAACGGGCGCCCGCGGCGACCAGGTCCTCAATCGGATGCGTATACCAGGCGTCGGCCCCTTCTTTGCGAAAGAGTTCCACAGCGGGCCGGGCCAGCTTCGCGTCCATCAGTGGCTTGTCGCACGTCTCGCAATGGAAAACCGTGATCGGCACGCCCCAGGCGCGCTGGCGGGAAATACACCAGTCGGGCCGCGTGGCAATCATATTGGAAATGCGCTCTTCGCCCCACTCCGGCGACCACTGGACTTTTTTGATCTCTTCTAACGCCCGGTGTCTTAATTCCCTGTGCTCCATGGAGATGAACCACTGTTCCGTGGCGCGGAAGATGACCGGATTATGGCAGCGCCAGCAATGCGGATAAGAATGTTCAATCGAGCCTTCCGAGCCCGCGAGCGTGCCGCGCTGCCGGAGCAGGTTGATAATGGCTTGGTTCGCGTCGAAAACCTTCTTGCCGCGATATTCCGGCAAGCCTTCGGTAATTTCTCCGGAGTCGCTGATCGGGCTGTAGACTTCAAGGCCATAGCGCAAGGCTGTCTGATAGTCCTCGCGGCCATGGCCGGGCGCCGTGTGGACGCATCCGGTGCCGTCTTCCGCTGTCACATAATCCGCCAGAACGCCGGGAACCTTCCGGTCAAGAAATGGATGCTGCAACTCAATGCGGTCAAGATTGCGGCCCGGGATGCGAGCCAGAACATCCGACGCTTTGATTCCCATTTCAGCCAGCGCCGGAATTGAGCGCCGGGATTCCAGGAGATAAGCGTCAGAGTCGCCGTTTGAAACCACCACGTATTCAAAATCCGGATGAAAGGCCACGGCCATGCTGGCTGGGAGCGTCCAGGGCGTCGTGGTCCAAATCACAACCCACACTTTTCGGCCCCTAAGTTGCGGGCTTAACTTCGTCGGGTCAGAAAGGAGGGCATATTTCACGTAAATCGAAGGACTGCGGTGATTTTCGTATTCCACCTCCGCCTCGGCCAGCGCCGTTTTATCCTGAATGCACCAATAGACGGGCTTGCGGCCGCGATAAACGTATCCCTCTTCGAGGAACTTGAGAAAGGCCTCCGCGATGAGCGCTTCGTAGGAATACTCCATCGTGAGATAGGCGTTTTCCCACTCGCCTAAAATTCCCAGGCGTTTGAAATCCTGCCGCTGGAGCGCGACGAACTTCTCCGCATATCGCCGGCATTCACGACGGATCTGTGCTCGCTCCATCTTTGCCTTGCGCGCGCCCAACTCTTTATCAACGTTGATCTCAATCGGCAGCCCGTGGCAGTCCCAGCCGGGAAGGTAAGGAGCATTGAAGCCGGCCAGGGTCTTGGATTTGATAATGAAATCCTTAAGAATCTTGTTTAAAGCTGTGCCCAGGTGGATGCGCCCGTTGGCGTAAGGGGGCCCGTCATGGAGCGTGAAGAGCGGCGAGCTCTTGCGGGCCTCACGAATCTTGCCATAAAGGCCCATTTCCTGCCATTTTGTAAGCCGCAAGGGCTCGTTTTGCGGAAGATTAGCCTTCATGGGGAAGGCAGTTTTCGGCAGGTTCAACGTGCTCTTCAGGTCCATAATCTTCTGCATGAAGCCTCCGGGCAGGCAAACAGGTTGCTGAAAACGTGTAGCGGCGGCTTTGCGCTGCCATGGCACGGTGGAATTCCCTCACCGATGATGATCTGAAATCGCCGCTACGTTTGTTGAATAGAGTTTTTCAGCAAGCCGCTAAAACTAAGCATTATAGGAAATTAGCAAACAGATTGTCTAACAGACGCCCTCGATAAACTTAAACGGCGATTCTCGATATGCACACTCTAAACGAAAAACTCACCACAGAGAGCGCAGAGGACACGGAGAATACAAAGAAAATACCTCTGTGATCTCTGTGTCCTCTGTGGTGAAATTTGTTGTATCTTCGCCATCGGTTGGCTACGCCTGGCGGCATTGATTGACTCGGTGATCTTCACAACCTGCCAGGTGAGCGGAGAAATAAGGTTATGATGTATTTGTATGTTCGTGATGAACCTCAAAAACGCAAGAATGATATTGATTTTTCTATCCGGACTCACCTTAGCCTCCCCGCACTCACTTGTTGCTCAAACAGCGGTTCCTCGTGATGATGTCACCCAGCAAAGCCTGAAATTCGCGCGTGTTTATCAAGCCTTGCAGCAAAACTACATGGGCCCGATGGACCCCGACAAGCTGATTTTAGAGGGCGCGGTGCGTGGAATGCTTTCCTCGCTCGATCCTTTTTCTTCCTTTTTCGATCGCGATCAGTTCAAGATGCTTCAGGAGGAGACGCGAGGGGAAGCATTAGGTTTCGGCTCGATCCTCTACGTCCAGCCCGGCAAAGTGATGGTGATTCAGACTCAGGAAGGGTCGCCTTCTTGGCGCTCAGGCTTGGGGCCGGGAGATCAGATCGTGGCCGTGAACGGCGTCCGGCTTGATCGGCTCGGATTTCGAGAGCTTATCCAGGTGCTGCAGCAGGCGCGTTCTCACCCCGTACATCTCAGCGTGCTTCGCCCCGGGAAATCAGCCGCTCAGGATATCTATATGAGGCCGGAGCAAGTGAAACTCCCCACCGTCGATATCGCTTTTCCCTACTCACCTGACATCGGTTACATCCATATTGCTTCCTTTGAATCCAAAACCCCGCAGGAAGTTATCGACGCCCTTAAGAGATTAAATTGTGGGAGCCTAAAGGGTCTTATTCTTGATCTGCGCAATAATCCCGGAGGGCTGCTGGACTCCGCCATTGAAGTCTGTAGCCTGTTTCTCAAGCCCGACCAGGTGGTTCTTACGGTGCGTGGTCGCGCTGTGTCCGAAAAGACTTACCGCACCGTCCAGGCTCCCTTGCAGATTCATCTTCCTCTGATCGTGCTGGTAAATGGCAACACGGCGAGCGCTGCGGAGGTGATGACCGCAGCGCTTCAGGATCACGATCGCGCACTTATTGTGGGTGAGCCGACTTTTGGCAAGGGGGTGGTGGAAACCGTGATGCCGCTCAGCCAGGAAACCGGCCTGGCCTTGTTGACCGCCGAGTATTTCACCCCGAGCGGGCGATCACTTCAGAAACCTCTGGCGGGCACAGCCTTGCAGAATCCAATTCGCGGGATTGCATCCGCCAACTCCGACTCCCCCTCACAATCTGTCAAATTCCACACGGATAATGGCCGCCCGGTGCTTGCGGATGGCGGCATCACGCCTGACGTCCAGGTTCCCACCTGGAAACTTGATCCTTGGCTGACGTTTCTGAACCAGGCGGGAATGTTTGCCAGTTTCGCCTCGGAATACTTCGCCTACCATAGTAAAATCGATAAGAATTTCGAGCCGACCGCAGAAACTCTTGAAGAATTCAGGAATTTTCTGGCGGGTCAGCGGATTCAAAGTCCGAAGGAATATTGGGCCAAAGACCAAGAATATCTGAAGGACCAGCTTAAAACGGCGCTCTTTAACCTGGCATTTGGCCTCGATTACGGCAATGAAGTAACCACTCGAAGCGACCCGCAGGTGAAAAAAGCTGCAACGCTGTTTCCAGAGATTTCAAAGCTCTTGCAGGGGCGCCCGCAACATAGCTTGCGCGCCAGCGGGAGGTAAGCAAGCCGCGCGGCAGACAGGCTCATTGCGAGAGAGCGCAATCATAAGGCGGCGACAGCAACAGTAATATGACGGATGAAGGCCCGAGTCGTTGTTCCAAAATTTCTCGGAAGGGAGAATTTCAGTGGCGATAGCGGCAAGCGGGTTTGAGCCTTATGCGCGATCACTGCTGCGCGGAATTGCAGGCTTCACTTTCTCTGCGCACGGCTGGATGAAGGACGCCACCATCTTTAGTTGGCTGAGCGGCCATTCTTCCGCCCTGCATCTCACCCCTCTGCTCGTGGTGGCGGCGGTTCTGGAGACGGTCGGCGGCGCGCTTATGCTGGTTGGGCTATTCACGCGGCCCGTCGCCTTCATCCTGTGCGGTGAAATGGCGGTGGCCTACTTCACGGTCCATTACTGGCGGGCGCGGCTGCCCATCCACAACGGCGGCGAGCTCGCTGTACTCTACTGCTTCATCTTTTTCTATCTTATTTTTGCAGGCGCCGGCTCCATCAGCCTGGATGCGCTCCTGCGACGCCGGAAAGTATAGGTTAAAACCGCAGTAAGCACTGCCAAGCTGCGAGAGTCCTTCGTCAATGCCGGTGGGTGATCAGGGACTTGACGACCGGTTCGAGGGTGAAGATCAGTTGTGCGCCCAAGACGCGCTCACGGCGCTGGAAAAGTTCGCCAAAGGGTTCCTGTCCGCTGTAAAACCACGCCTCCAGGCGCGCCACCGGCTCGCCCTTCCGCGTGGTCCACTGAACGCCCGGCTCGATGCTGATGTTTGGACGCCACGCCACCTCTCCGCGCGTCTGAAAGTCATCCGCAAGGTAGAAGCGCCAGCGGTGACTTGAAAGTGAAGCAGGGAACCATTCCGTCCCGGCCTGAAATGTCCATCGTCCGACGCTGGGATACGTTCGCACCAGAACGCGCGGCCCCCCGTAGATTCGGACGTGATGGGGCGCATCGTAGGCAACAAGCCATTCCGCCACTTCGCGGCTGTAATGGAAAGGCTGAAAGCCGCTGATCTGCTCGAAATCCGCGCCGAGATGAGAGCTGACATGGTAAAACTCGAATCGAGTGGACCAGTTCCCTTTGCGGTAGGAGATGGGAACTCCGGCATGGAAATCCGCCGCGCGCAGATAGAGGGTCGTTCTTTCGGAACCGAATCCCGCCGCAATGCCGCCTAAAAAGCCAACCTGCCAAGCCGAGTTCTTGCCCTCCGAAGTATAGAACGCCAACGGCAACGCCAGACCGAAATCCAGGTACTTGCCGCCGTAGCGGATGCGGCTGGCAGGCTCAGTCTGGTCAGCCATGGGCGGTCGGAAAATCTGATCGCTGGCAAGATCCTGCGAGTTGCTGTTTGAGGCGGAGGATTGAGGAAACAGGTGCGGCGTGGGAATGATCAGCAGCAGAATGAGCAAAACCCGCAGCGGCATCTGGCCCATAAGTCGTCTCTAAAATCACCATCCATCCACAAAAGCTCATCCTCAGGCGTTCACGATTTTCGCCTGGTTAGTCTCCTGCGAAGTTCTTTCAGACGCTTTTCCCCCAATGCAATCTGCCTTTTCACCTGAGAACGGGCAGTGCCTCCGAGCGCTTTTCGCTTCTCAACAGCGAGTGCGGGCGATGAGGCTACGCGGGCCAAGGCACGATCCCAGGAGGGGATGAATCGTTGCGCTTCAGCCTCGCCGACTTCAGAAAATCCTATTTTTTTCGACAGGCAGTGGCGCACCAATCGGCCCACCTGCTCATGAGCTTCAGCAAAAGGCAGGCCGCGGCGCACCAGTTCATCGGCCAGATCGGTTGCCGTCAGAAAGCCCAAATGGGTCGCCGCCTCCATCTTTTCGGGGAAAATGCGCAGTGTGGCGAGAACTCGCGTCGCTACCTGAAGGCAATCCCGCGTGGTATCCACGCCGTCAAAAAGCGTCGCCTTATCTTCCTGAAGGTCGCGATTATAGGCAAGCGGCAGGCCTTTGAGCAGTGCGAGCGCGCCGCTCAGCCGTCCCAATATCCGCGCTGCCTTGCCGCGAATCAGTTCCAATGAATCCGCATTCTTCTTCTGCGGCATCAGGCTGCTGCCGGTGGAATATTCGTCTGCCAGTTCCACGTAGCCCCAGGCAGGCGAGGAATAAAGGATCAAATCCTCCGCCAGGCGGCTGAGATGAACCAGCGTGAGACAGCAGGCAAAGAGCAATTCGCTCACAAAATCGCGGTCAGATGTCACGTCCAGGCTGTTGCGCGCTGCGCGAGCAAAGCCTAAATCTCTTGCCAGAGCAGCGCGATCAAGAGGGAAAGCTGCGCCAGCCAAAGCGCCCGCGCCCATCGGCAGCTCGTCGGCGCGATTTCGGCAGTCTTCCAGCCGCTCAACATCCCGGGCGAGCATCTCAAAATAGGCCAGAAGATAGTGCGAGAACAGAATAGGCTGAGCCGGCTGGAGGTGCGTGTAGCCCGGCAGCACAATCCCCAGATGCTTCCGCGCCTGACCCAACAAAGTTTCCATGAGCCCGGCGGCGTCGCGCTCAAGCTCATCAATGGCATCCTTTACGAAAAGCCGCGTCTCGGTGGCTGCCAAGTCATTGCGGCTGCGCCCGGTGCGCAGTTTCCGGGCCAGAGCGCCTATTTCAAGCTCAAGCCGATTCTCAACCCAGGTGTGGACATCCTCAGCCGCCTGTCCACGAGACCAATCCGGATGGCGCTCAACCCATTGCCGAATATTTTCCAGGCCGCGTATCAGTTGCCGGGCTTCCGCCTGGCGCAATACGCCCGCCGAAGCCAGATGCTTCAGATAGATTTGATTGACGTGAAGATCATAAAGAATGAAGCGCTGGTCGAGCGAGAAAGACTCCGAGAACCGCTCAAACAGAAGATCCTGGTGACTGCGCGCAAAGCGTCCGCCCCAGAGTTTCATTGGCATTTCCTGAGAATCCATAAATCAGAAGGCAGTAGGCGGAAAGCAGAAGGCGAAAGACGAGAAGCTGAAAGCAACGGGGAGCAGGATGGGAATTGGAGATGTTCGTGAATTTGCGCCATCGCAGGCATTCTTCACTGGGTTGAGCGGGCGCGCGCGACCGGGAGGCCCACTCCCCACACTGGAATTGTCTCGGCGACTCTTTCAAAACGCATGACCATCGCTTTCCCTTGTGGTACAGCCTTCTTCACAGATGGCAACACGAGTGAGGCGTCATGGCTGGCTTTGCTCTCCCACACTTCCGTAACCCAAAGGATTTTTTCGTCCGCCGCATCTTCAGCAATCACGTAGCTGAGACATCCTGGTATCGCGGCTGCGCTCCCCTCGAGCAGCTTGATCATCGCTTCGCGTTTGCCTGGTGCAATCACCAGCTTAGCGATCAGTCCATACACGGCCTTCCCTCCCTGCGAAACCCTTCTGCCTACCGCCTTCTGCTTTCTGCTTTCCGCTTTCCACCTTCTGCTTTCTGTCGTTTCAGCGCTTCCATCTTGAGCGGCAAACCGAGGATGTTAATGAAGCCTTCTGCATCCCTCTGGTCGTAATCCGCGCCCATCGTGAAACCAGCAATACTTGTATCGTAGAGAGAGTAAGGCGACCGGCGATCCAGAATGCGAATGCCGCCTTTATAAAGGCCCAACGTCACCGTGCCTGTCACGCGGCGTTGAGTGACCTGGATGAATCCGTCCAGGGCCTCGCGCAGCGGTGTAAACCACTGGCCGAAGTAGACCAGTTCCGCATACCGCAACCCCACATGCTGTTTGTAATGAAAAGTTTCACGGTCCAGGCAAATCGCCTCAAGCTCATGATGGGCTGCGTGAAGCAGCGTTCCTGCCGGGGTCTCATAAGCGCCATGGGACTTGATTCCCACAAAGCGGTTTTCCACCAGATCGGTTCGTCCCACTCCATTGTCTCCGGCAATCCCGTTAAGCTTTTCGAGCAGCGCAAGGGGCTTAAGCCTTCTACCGTTTACCGAGACAGGCGTGCCAGACTCAAAACCAATTTCGACTGCCGTCTCGCGGTTGGGCGCCTGGCGGGGGTTCCGGGTGAGCTTCCAGGCATCTTCTGGAGGCTCGCCAAGCCGGGTCTCAAGCGGGCCGCCTTCGTGGCTCAAGTGCCAGATATTCTGATCGCGGCTATAAAGCTCCTTCTTCGTGACCGGCACCGGGACATTGTGCTTGCGGGCATATTCCAGCGCATCTTCACGGGATTTAATCGACCACTCGCGCCAGGGAGCAATCACACGGAGTTGGGGAGCCAGAGCCTTGTATGTCAGCTCGAAACGCACCTGGTCGTTGCCTTTCCCTGTACATCCATGTGCCACCGCATCAGCGCCGCAGGCGAGCGCCACTTCCACCTGTCGTTTCGCCAGCACCGGGCGCGCGAGAGAAGTTCCCAGCAAATACTTCCCTTCGTAGATCGCGCCGGCCTGAATGGCTTTCCAAACGTAGCCCGTAATAAATTCCTCGCGCAAATCCTCCACAAAAACCCGCTTTGCTCCGGTGCGCAGCGCTTTCTGGCGGACCATGCGGAAATCATCTCCCTGGCCCACGTCACCCACCATGGCAATGACTTCGCAGCCATAGTTTTCCCGCAGCCAGGGAATGATGATGGAGGTATCCAACCCTCCTGAATAAGCCAGAACCGCCCGCTTGACGGTCCCCAAGCGGGGTTGTGAACTCAATTCCATTCGTTCAAGTCTCCTTATTGATGGCTGCAATTCCTTTGTCTTCCCTGCGACGCTTTGCGTCTCTGCGCCTTTGCGTGAAGTTTTTGCTCAGAAATCAAACCTTCCCTTGAAAGGGCAAACAGAAGTTACGGGCTTGCTTCCAGAGCCTCCAGGATTCGCTTGCGCACGCGCGCGGCTTCCCGCGTTCCGGCTGTCGCCAGAAAGATGGTATCATCGCCCGCCACGCTGCCCAGAATTTCTGCCCAGCCGGTTGAATCCAAAGCCACGGCCACGGTATGAGCGTTGCCCGGATGGGTCTTGACCACCACGAGATTTGACGCCAGCCGCACTTCCCGAAGAAATTCCTTCAGAATCACTGAAAGCGTTGGCTGGGGCGGAGTTGCAGGCTCGGGCGCGCCGGGGAGGCGATAACCTTCACGGGTTTTTACCAGACCCAGTTCCTCAATGTCGCGTGAAACCGTCGCTTGCGTCACGTGGATGCCGCGCTGCGCCAGAGCCCGGCGCAACTGAGCCTGCGTCAACACATTGCCTCTGCCGATGATGTCCAGAATCTGATTGCGCCGGTAAAGATTTTCCATGCAACTTAAAGAGAAGGAAACTCACTACTCTACCGGATTTATCAAGGCAGGTACAAGGGTCTTGCTCAGAAGGCCCGAAAAGAGCGGAGAAAGAACGGCAAAAAATAGCCGGGGAGCAAGATTGCGGTTATCTCGTGGAATGCGGCGTTGTCTTAAGTTCTGACTTCTGGTGATCCAGCAGTTGGACAACTTCCATAGAGAGCCCTTCTGAGGTCAGCTTGACGAGTCCATAAGGCGCGACCCGCGTAGACGTCCAAAGATCGCCTGGCGCGCTTCCGAGTTGCACGCGATAATGGCGGCAGACAAACTTGCCAGCGGGCGTTGTAACATCGGCGCGCCCCAGGGACTCCTTAATGCCGCTGGTGATAGCTTCCCGGGACTCCGGTGAGGGTTGCGCCGCCTGATTTCCTTCCAATGTTTCTTCCTCAGGCGCTCGGCCCGGACGCTGAATAATAAGCCGCAACGTGTGTGGACGGCCTTGATCACGCACGACAAGCTGCTTCAGGATCAATCCCGCCTCATCGCCCTTTTCCACTCGCGTCTCCACCCAATATCCCGGCCTGCCGTTCACCTGGGTTTCTCCCACCACGGCAACCGAAAACGCGCCGGAGCCATGTTCATCATGGGTTTCATAACGGGCTCCGGCGCCCAGAACAGGATTGAAATTCTGAGCAATTACCGAAAGCCGGGGCAGCGGTCGCGGAGCCTGCGATTCGCCCAGGCACGGGAAAAACAAAGCCGAAGCCATGCTGGTGAAACAAGCGAGAGCGAAGGAAAGCTTGCGCATCCTGCGGGGAGTGATAGGCGGGCAAACGGGAAGGTGAGCCGATATGCTCATGAGAAATCCTGATCCACTTATTTCAAATCAATCACCAACAACTTCCCATCCGTCTCCCACGCGCCTCCGGTGCCCGTTGTGCCACGACTGAGCGGATGGGGAGGCGTCACAAGCTGAGTTGCGGCCACGAGGCCCGTGTCGACCAGGTCTGCGCCCACTTTCGCCCGCTCAGCATCCAGATCGGGGCTGGTGGCGTGAGAAGCAACGCCGGGATGGATGTCAAACCCCGTGTCATGCACGGCGGCCCCTAACCAGATTTCGCGCCCGTCTGCCGTGCGGGCGGGGGATCGCCAGAGCCGCAGGTGATGGCGCATGGCAAATGTATTCAGCACTTTTTCGTAGGCTAGATCCTGCGATCGATTAAAGAGATAGAGATTTGAAATCGGCGCGGTATCATATCCCCGCCCCTGGACTACAGCCTGGACAGTCTTCAGAACAGACTGGTTCTGCTTCTCGGTGGGCACATCCCATCCAGCCTTGCTGAACGCTTCGCGCACCTGCTGTTCATTCCCAACAACCACCAGATTGATGGGGTCGCCCGGGGTCCCCTTTTGGGTGGAAGACCGCTGAGGCGCCGTTGCCAGAACCTGATCGACCGCGTTCAGAACCGGGCCTGGAAGCTCCTCCGCTACTGCGGGCGCAAAGGTTTTCTCAACCGGCACTGGCTTATCCAGCGTCACCTGCATATCCGTGCCTTGCGGGTAGCTGATCGCCGTATCGGGCGTTCCGACCTGTTTTTTCTCGAAGCCCCCAATCGCGCTGCTCAACGAGGGAAGCTGCTGAGCCAGTTTTTCAAGCCCCTTGCCCACATACGTCGAACCCAAATCACTTGCGCGAACGCCCTGAATGGTTCCATCCTTAAGCACAGTCTCGCGCGCGTTTTCAATCTTGAGCAGGTGACTGGAAATCTTGAGGGGTTTCTCACCAGGAAGCGTTAATTGGGTAAAGCTAATGGCCATCACTGCGGGGTCGTCAGGATTGGCGCTTTGATGAATCTGTGCGATTTCCCCATCGAGTGTTGCTCCAAGCGGCACCGCCACTTGATTGCCAGCGAATATCTGTCTCACAACGTGTGCCTTAACGGCTTGATGAACCTTGGAAGATGCAGTGCTGATGGGTGTATCAAGCCGAATGTAGAGCAGGGTGCCGGCTGGCAGCGAATTCTGGCCCTGAGGCACGGCTTCCGCGGCGGCTGGCGCTGAAGGGGTGGAAGACGCAAGCGCCGCCTGGGCTCGCGCGCTGGCAACGCCGGTCAGAAGAAGCATAAGCCCCACGGTGCACAGCATTCCCATGAGCCGCTCCCATTGTATTCCATGGATCACCCCAAGGTTCAGACCCTGTGAACTGCCTTCC
>DATGKJ010000265.1:0-4928 GCA_035294685.1 Terriglobia bacterium
CTGCATTCTGAAGCGAAGTATAGACCAACGTCGGGCCTTTTACCGGATCCTCATAGAGCACATGCACGGTCAATTCACCCGCTGCAGGAACCACTTGCGACCCGCAGCGCGCATGGAATGAGTCCTGAACAAAAATGGAGATGTTGTCTTCCTGCAAATATTCGATGTCGGTTTTGGAGTAAATGCGGGCGAAGTAATTCGTCAGCTTCTGGCCGACGCCGCTGTTGGAATGGCAGAGCCAGCCGGCAGGAAGCGCTCTTCCGCTCCAGCCAGGGGCCGGTTGAGGCGCGCTGGATGGATAAAGGGCCGCCACCGCGACGCCCGGGTTCATCACCTGAACGCCCCAATATCCATTCAGTCCCTGTTGGATCAGCAACGATTGAAATTGGGAAGGATTCGGTTGCACACCCTGGCAAATGCCTGTCTGAGGCGGTCGAACGCCCGGAGCGCTCGATTGGTAATAATACTGATCTGTGAGCGCAAACAGATCGACGCGATAATCCTCGATGTCCGCAAGTCCCGGGGTCGCAAAGAGGTTGAAAATGTAGCCGTAAACTGTCATCCCGGGCAGCACCGGATAATGAACCCCGCAAATCACGGCGCCGTTGGGTGAAGCGTTATACATGGCATCGTAGTAGGCTTGAATTTGGCCGCTTGTAAGTGGAATAACCGGAGCCAGGAGATTGCCGGTGGGCAACGCCACCAGTGAGAAATTCAAAGGAAATCCATCTGGCCCGAGCGATTCATCGAACAGCCAGCCCGGCGGCGGCAGTATCACGATATTCTCAACAGTCGTGACCGGCAGGTTTGAAAAGTCCGCCTGTGAAACCAGGCCACACTCGGCGAGCGCAGGAGTGGTGGCGACCTGTGCCGCTCCCGGCACATTTGACACTGGTAGCGAGGTGAGCAGCGCATTCGCGTTCCAGTTGCCGATGTTAACGTTCTGGCGCGAATAGAGCCAAGCAAGCGTCTGCGCCATATCGCTCTGGAAATCGCCCGGATAATACTGCGCTACGTTCGGCAAAGCCCCCTCCGCGAATTGATTCATTGAATCAATGAGCCAATGAAGAAATGAATCAATCTCTTACGTTCCGTATTCCGCAACCCCATATAGCATCACGCCATATCCGCCCACGCCCACCCCAAGCGCAGCAGCCGAAAAGCTGGCGATAACGATGCCAAAATCCGGAATTTCCAGCACGTAGAGCGGCTGCTTCTGAAGTTGTGAGAGCGCGGTCTGCCAGGTTTGATTGCCCTGAATCATGGACTATTTCTTCATTTTTTCATCGGTTCATTGATCCAATGAATCAATGATTCAATTTATGTGACCACTTGCCGGAACTTAAGCTTGAATGAATAAAGCCCCGGCGCTTTGTAGCTGGCGCTCCATGTTGTGTCTTCAAGCCAGCAATTGGTGAAACTCGATTGGGATGCATCCGGATAGTAAGCAAACTGGCCGCCCGTAAGAGCGTATTGCATGAAACTGTTCCAGGCTTCCACATCCGCGCCCGCGAGCACCGCCTGGAGGTTGAGTTCAAGGAAGTGATCAATGCGCTCCAGAATGGACTCGCGCACGCCGGAACTCGCGACGTTATCATGCCGCGTGGCGACAGATTGATAAGCTGCTACGTTGCGCGGCGGATAAGCGAAGGCGAGCGTCACCGGACCTGTGCCGGGATCATAGATAATCTGCGGATTCGCCATAAGGAATTGGTTCAATGAGTCATTTTTTCGTTGATTCAATGACTCATTGCATCAACGAAAAATTCCTTCAGCCTGCCGCGTAGGTGGGACGCTGCGCGCGCGTGGCTGTCAACTGCACACCTCGCTGTTCCACGGCGGCGTTCAACGTTCTGGCCAGCCATTCGCCCGCTTCAGGCTCGCCCATAATGGCAATCGTTAAATTTCCGCCAGGGACCCCAGTCTTGACCGAGGCAGCGCCTGAAGCCAAAGCGGAAGTCGGAATGCCCGCGCCCGATTCGCCTTGATCGCCGCCGACAGCGGCAACGTGGCGACCCGGCGCTGAAGCTCCGCCTCCAGCGCTCGCAATGGAGGCAATTTGCGCGCCCGCCAGGGAACCCCAAAGAGCGGCCGAGGCGAAATCCTGCGCGGCGGCCCAGAAATCAAACTCTCCCAGAGCCTGGAAGCCGGCCGCTGTGGCCGCTATGGCCCGGTAGAAGGCTGTGTGCTGAAGCGTGGTCAGACTGGCGAGGCTCTTGGCTTGTTCGGCCCGCGCGTGGGTTGCGACAGACCTTTCTTCGGCCAGGCTGTGCTGATTCATGACGGAGAGCACCTGGCCAATCGTCCGTGTGGCGATGCCGCTCCAACTTTGTGCGGAGCGGCCCAACGCTTCATAGGTTTTGCTGCCTTCCTCGCGCGCTTTCTCGAAGCTTGCGGTCAGCTCGTGGATTGTTGTCAGTGTCTGGGAAATCCCTTCGTTCTCTTGCGATGAGAAAGCATCGAAAGTGCCGGAGGTCTTCCCGCCTTCTCCTTGCATTTCAAACATTCGACGCAGCGTTTTCGACATCAGCTTGACCTCTGATCGTTTCGATCCATCTTTCTCGCAGCCGTTGAAGAATGGCAGACCGCCCTTTCACCACCATTCTTCCTGAGCATCGGATTCAGAACCTGTCACTTTCTGCCGCCAGAGCCACAGCGAAACTGCCGCAGCGATATCAATCTGAAGAGCCGTTGTGGCATCCAGAGTGGGGCTGGAACGCCGGGCGAGATTGGCGGCGGAACTCCGAGCGCTCTCAGGCGCTGATCCAGCCGCCGAAAAGCCCAACAACTCACTTGGACGACAATGGAAAGTTTCCGCCACGCGCGCGAGCGCCAGAAGATTCTCAGTCCCCACGAAATCGCGCGAGGTCGCCTGCGGATGAGGCATCGCCCCCATCCGAAGCAACCTCGCCCATTGCCCACCGGATCATAAAATTGAGATCCTCATCCGAAATCAAATCCGGCGGAATCTCGCCCGGGCCTGGTGAAAGAGAGACCCGAGGCTGCACCATAATTTCTTCCAGAAGCTCCACAACCCAGCGCGCGACACGCTGAAAGTCCTCCGGGGCTTTCAACGGCGGATTAGGGGGCGCGCCGGCGTTCGCCTGAGCGACTCTGGAGGCCAGCGATGCCGGCAACTGACCGCGGAAAATGAACCACAGAGGCGACGGGCGTCGCATCAGAACGGCTTTTCCCAGCTTGGGCAGGACCACACGATGGACCTCGCGATCCAGCTCCTGCGCCAGCTTGAAGTCCTGCGGCGTTGCCAGATGATTGTTCTGTTCCTCACTCATCACGATCGACACAGCGTGAAATTTACGGTTGCCGGTAAACCTTGCCCACCTGATCGCCGGGAGGACGCGAGGGATCGGCCAGGCCATTGAACTTCACCTTCACCGTGGTGGGCTTCTCCCGCGAGAACGGCATGGTAAGCGCTTGGGATTGATAAGCGCTGTAAAGCTGGCTCACCACAAATTTTCCGGGCGCATCGATGCGCGGAGAGACGATGGCCACCGACATTTTTGGCACCTGCATCAATCCTCCAAAAGAAAGCTCCTCATAGTTCTGCGCGCCTGCCGGCAGGCCCGGATCGCTGCCACTCGCAAAGATGCCATTCGTCATGTACGCCCTCAGCCTGGCGTAATCCGTCTCCATAATTTCGGCTTCGATGGATTGCTCTTCCGCCGTCAGGCGCGCATCGATAGGGCCGGTTACCTGGTCGGCGCTCAGGGTCTCAATTTTCGGCGTCCAGATGATGGTGGTGGCGCCGGAAACGGCTCCCGCAAAAACGGGGCCGGCCGTGTTCGCGGCGGGCGGAGCAGCGCCGTTAACGTTAAGCCCCGCAGCAGGCTCAAGCCAGTTCTGCCCGAGCGAGACAGGCGACCCGTTCTGCAATTTTTCGGCGCCGGACGCAGTGCTCACATAGACGTTATAAGCTATAGCGCTTCCTACCGCCGCAGGAGACGCTACAACCAACAGATTGCCGGTCGCTACGGCCAGGCTGGCTTCAGGAGAAGGCCCTGTTTCTCCCAGCGCATTCACATAGGTCACAACAACGTAATACGTCGCGGCTGCGAGCGAGCCTCCAGGCATCGATGAAAGCGACGGCGCAGAAGGCGAGGGCAATCCGGGAGTAATGGGATTTCCAGCCCCATCGATCAGCAGTCGTGAGCCGCTGGGAGGCGTCGCGCAACCCAGCCACAGGCTGCCGGGGCCCTGATGAATCTTCGTTCGGTCTACGTTAGCCATGGATTCTCCAGATCGCCTTCATGTTTCCTGCACTTGGAATAAGACGCTCAACATCACGCGCAACACGGGCGCATTGAGGCCGGGCTGGTTCACCGAACTGTAGCGGTGAGACTCCACAAAAACCTCCTTGACGGAACCGGTCATCGGCGGCGAGGTCATGCCGCTGGGCGCTGTTTCATGGACAATCGGCAACGGCGTTGTCCAATCTGCGCCGCTCGCCGTGGTGAGGATCATATCGAGCGCGCGCGCATAATCCTGGCCGTTATCCTGAGCGATTTCCTGATCGAATTGACCGACGTCGAGCGTCAGAATCAGGCTCGCGCGCCAGGCGCGAATCCAGGGAGAGTTCGGGTCGAATTCCGTTTTATCCACCGCTAAGGTAAGCCAGGGGAATGCGGTTCGCATTGTCGGGCCTTTGTGGAATTCCTGAATCGGCGCGAGCGCCGGATTGACGATCGAGAGAGCGGCAGCCTGATCGCGCTGAATAATGGCAATGGCCTGATTCAGAAGAGGCTTCGCAAAAGTTGCATTCCATGCGGGCGTGTAAACCATGATGCGCCTTGCTGAGGGGACGCCTCACAATGGTTCCTGTATTTCAGGAAACCGGGGTGACGCATCTATCGCAAAAAGCGCATCGATGCGCCACCCACAGAAGTGCAGGCACTTGCAGAGATTCACAA
>DATGKJ010000266.1:0-10769 GCA_035294685.1 Terriglobia bacterium
GATTTGATTCAGGTGGGCGCTTATCAGAAAGGCTCAGACCCTGTTCTCGACCAGGCTATCGCCGCGATGCCAGCGATCAACGCTTTTCTTCAGCAGGCGGCGGAAGAAACATCTCCTTTTGACCGCGCTCAAGCGGCGCTCATGGCGCTGCCCGGATAGATTCTGATGGCATTCAGGTTCCCGCTCGAAGCCATTCTCAAACTGCGTCGCGCCCATGAGAGGCGCGAACTGCTGCGATTGGTCGCCCTGTCCAATGAGCTGAACTATCTTCAGCAGCAGGAACAAGAGCTCATCCGATATAAGCGCGAAACCCGCGAGGCGACGGAAAGCGCCCTTCTTAAAGGAATGAGCGCTGGTGAGTTCCACTTTATGAACGCCGTGGCTTCCGCCATCGACAAGCGCCAGCAGGCGGTGCGTGAGCGCAAAGAAATGGTCACAAACCAGCATCTCACCCAACAGGCTCTCTATCAGCAAACCCGAAGAAACCGGAAAATCCTGGATAATCTGAGGGCGCGCCAGCTTGCAGCCTACCATCAGAAACAGACACGCCGCGAACAGCAGCAGGTGGATGAGTTATTCGTCCTTCGCTTCCCTAAAACTCGCCCATAACATGGCGTCATTTGAGATGCGGCGGCGATCTTACATCGCCATCAATTCAAAATTCTCAATGCGGCTATTGCAGCATGAAGCCGCGGCTACATACTTTCCATTACGCGCCTGGCAATCAGTCCACGCTGTTCACGCCACAATTGGCGTAAAATCGATGTGAGTGGAAGAATGGGATTCAATTCGGTGAGCTATCGAGATGAAAAGAGGCTTTGTTTTTGCTCTTCCCTTTTTATTTGCTTGCATCAGCACAGGCTTTTGTGCGGCGGCGAAGCAAGTTCCGAACGTTAAACTCATTCGTGTTCCGAACGGCGGCATCCAGCCTCAGGTTGTTGTAGACCACGCCCGAGGCGTCGTCGATATGATCTATTTCCAGGGCGATCCGGCGCATGGGAATATCTTCTACGTCCGCTCGAAGAATTGGGGCGCAACGTTTTCCTCTCCCATCCGTGTGAATAGCCAGCCGGGAAGCGCCGTGGCCCTCGGAACGATCCGTGGCGCTCATCTCGCTGTGGGAGCAAATGGCCGCGTCTACGTGGCCTGGAACGGATCAACGCAAGCCTCGCCGAAGGGACCGAAAAGTCCTGAAATGCCAGGCAACAGCCCTTACAACGGAATGCCCATGCTTTTCACGCGGTTGAATCGCTCGGGGACGGCCTTTGAACCGCAGCGCAATCTGATGGAGTCCACGTTCGGGCTGGATGGAGGCGGCTCAGTCGCAGCGGATGGGCACGGGGATGTCTACGTGGCCTGGCATGCGCGCAAAGTGGGCTATCCGCAGGGCGAGGCAGGACGGCGGGTATGGATTGCACGGTCGCGCGACGCAGGCAGGGATTTTTCATCTGAGACTCTGGCCTGGGCCGAACCCACCGGAGCCTGCGGATGCTGCGGCCTTAGCATCTTTGCGGGGAAAAATGGAACTGTCTATATCCTCTACCGAACTGCAAAAGATATGGTCCACCGTAACGTTTACCTGTTGATTTCAAGGGATGATGGCAGAACTTTCCGCGGGCGATTGGTTGACAAGTGGACCATCGGGGCATGTCCGATGACGAGCATGGCTTTTGCGCAAGGGCCGGGATTTGTGGATGCAGCATGGCAGACCCGGAAACAGGTCTATTACGCCATGATCAATCCAAAGACCTTGCAAATGTCCAAGCCCGTTCCCGCGCCGGGGATCGGGAAGCTTCGGAAATATCCGGCACTGGCGGTGAATTCGCGCGGCGATACGATCCTGGTCTGGACGGATGGAACAAGCTGGGGTCATGGCGGCTCGCTTGAGTGGCAGGTGTTTGATCGAAATGGGAATCCTATCGGAAAAGAAGGCCATGTCTCAGGCGTGCCGGCCTGGAGTTTCGGGGCAGTCTTCGCCCGACCAGACGGCGGATTCACGATTGTCTATTGAAGTTACGGTTTACCATAGTGGGGCTACCTCCGAATGGACAATTCATGGCGAGTTCCTGCCCGTTAAATAGGCAAAGCTTGCCGCATCAAGGCAAGGATACAATCCGCCACTCGGGGGCTGAAGCCTCCTAACCCATTACAAATGAATTACTTATAACGGCGAAGGGGTTTGGACCATGAGATGCGTATGCTCCTTGCGATGGCCGCGAATCCCATCATCGCCGTATCGCACGTGATGCCTCGCGCGGGGTCAACAATCCCCAGCGCGCAAGGGGCGATCTCCAATCCGCAGGTTTCAGAACCACAAGCTCAGGCAAGCCAGCCTTCTTTCCAAAGCGTACTTGATTCCGCAACCAGCGCGATTCCCAGCAGAGATCAAACCCCGCAGAAGCCTGTCAGCGACAACACAAAAGTCACAGATAGCGATTCGCAGGTCCAGGACAACCAGAAAAAGCTCTTGCAGGCAGCAAAACACCAGGCTGAACTGCAACTTCTGGCGGCGATTCAGTTGCCTGTGCCTGATCCCTCCCCAGCAGACGTAGGGAGTAAGGCTGCGCCCATAAACAACACCCACGACTCGCCGTCCGCAGATCCAAACTCCGGAAGCGCACCGCTCGCTGCGACAGCTATCCCTGGAAGCTCGGATCAATCAGGGGCTGGACCTGACCGGAGCCTCTCAACGGCAACCAATCAACCCTCAGCCATCAATAGCCCAGCCTTCAATTCAGTTGAGTTGCAGCGGCTGACTGAAACTCTTGCGGCGGACGCATCCGCAGCAACTAACCCAAATCAGGCTTCGACCCAGCAAGCGGCAAAGCCGCAGGAAACGACTTCGCAGGCGAAGCAAACCGATGCCCGCCCGATCTCACAAGCCCCTCCCGCTCAAGCGAAGGCCGACGGAGCATCTCCAGCACAACCCTCGCTCAGCGTGGCCCAGGCCGTGAAGAATCAGAACATCAATTCGCAAGTCACGCAGGCGATGTCTGACCTGAAAATATCCGGTCCGGACTCAACGCTGCTCGCATCGAGCGCTAAACCCGAAAAGACTCAGGCTCATCCCAGCGCGCAACCTGCAACACCAGAGAATTCCCAAAAGGATTCCACTACATCGGCTCCTCCCAAGCCTGCTTCGGGAACTGCCGCGGATAGCACGCATCCGGCTAATTCAGGAACCGGGCACGCAACGGCAGACGATTCTCACAAGCAGGCAGATACTTCGAGCAAGAGCGCGGCAAACAGTAATGCCGGGCCTGCAGCCAGTAATTCCCGCAATGATGGGGCAGCGGCCAGCGCCACTTTTGCCGCCTCGCTTGCGGATCATGCCGACGTCAGCGGAAACGCAGCCAGCCCTCAACCCAATACGACCGCCGCAGCGTCGTCTCATACCCCTGCCAATGCTAACGCCCTAGCAGGTTGGGATGCTGCTTCAGGCCAGGCGGGCCGCGTCATTAACGCCGCCACCTTTTCCCAGGGACGCGATCAAATCGAGATGAAAGTTGCCATCCGCACGGATGCCTTAGGACCTCTTGAGTTGCACACCGTGCTCAAGGGCGATCGGCTGGGCGCAGCGATTAACGTTCAGAACCCCGAGACTCATCTGTTGCTGGCCAGCGAGTTACCGGCTTTGCACCAGGCGTTATCAAACCAGAATCTGCGCCTTGACCAGGTTTCAATCCTTAATAACTTTACCCACGGAGGCCATCCCGGAGCGCAAGGAGGATCAGGATCGCGCCCCGGCAACTCGTCTTATCATTCAGGCCCGGCGTGGCAACCCGGCGCTCCGCAAGGCGATCTCGAACCGGGCGCTGCGCCTGAACTTGATATTTTTGAATCGGAGATTCGACAGGGACGCCTCAGCGTGCGAGCCTGAGCGAACCCAGGAAATGCAAGGAGAAGCAATATGAATACGATAGCCAGCGTCACAAATGCCGCCGCTGCCACTCAGACTTCTTCCGGCTCCAGCCAGACCGCTAATCCCAACACGGACAGTTTGAGCGGCGGATTGAGCGCCGAATCTTTTCTGAACCTGCTCACGGTCCAGATGCAACATCAGGATCCCTTCAATCCCATGGACCCCACGCAGTTCATCAATCAGTTGGTGCAATTCAACCAGCTTGAGCAATTAATTCAGATCAATCAGGAACTCAAGAATCCCGGCGCCGCCAGCAATCAGAGCGCCAGCGCGAATCCGAGCAACTCCAGCAATCCAACGAACGCTGGCAATCAGGGGAATACCAGCTCAAACACGCAGGCGGCATCGAGCCAGTAAATTTGGAGCGGCGCTCTTCATGGCGCTGCATCGGATGCGATCTCAGATCGCCAAGATAGAATCAGGAGAAAAACCATGGCATCTTTTTCAACACCTCTTTCCGGGCTGCTCGCCAACAACCAGGCGCTTTCAGTGGTTTCCAATAATCTCGCCAATCTCTCGACTGATGGCTTTAAGGGCGAAACACCGCTCTTTCAGGACCTCTTCTATCAGCAGTACGGGATTAACGGCGCGGGCGACCCGATCCAGGTCGGAGTGGGAACCAACATGAATTCCGACCCGACCAACTTCTCGCAAGGAACCATCAGCAACACAGGCGTCTCAACCGACATGGCCATTCAGGGAGACGGCTTCTTCCAGGTGCAGAAGGGCGACGTCACCCTTTACACCCGCGACGGAAATATGACCATCAACGCCCAGGGATATCTGGTGACGCAGGATGGAGCGCAGGTGCTGGGTTATCCGGCCACGAACGGAGTGGTGAGCAACAACGGTCCGTTAAGCCCCCTCCAACTGAGCGGAACCGTCATCAGTCCCCCCAAGAGCACGGCGAACGTGCAACTGACCGTCAATCTTAACGCTAGCTCCGCCGTGAACGCCACCTACAGCACCCCGGTGACGGTCTATGATTCGCTGGGCACCAGCCATGTTCTGACGCTCACATTCACGAAAAATGCCGCCAATTCCTGGGGATATTCCATGACGATTCCCGCGGCCGACGTGGGCCAGTCCGGAAACCCGGTCCAGGTGGCCAGCGGCACGCTCACATTTAACGGCGCGGGCGTCCTCACCTCGCCTGCCAGCAACGTCAACGGCATTCAGATCACAGGCCTGGCCGATGGAGCCAACACGCTGACATTCAATTGGGACTTATACAACTCCAATAACGCGGGGCTCATCACGCAGGTCGCCGCGCCTTCGTCCACGACGGCAACCCAGCAGGACGGTTTTGCCAGCGGCTCGCTGACGGGATTCAATATTCAGGCCGATGGCACGGTGGAGGGCACTTTCAGCAACGGGCAAACAATGGCTTTGGGCCAGGTCGCCCTCGCCACGTTCCCGAATAATCAAGGGCTGCTTCGCACAGGCTCCAACCAATTCATGGCCAGCCTGGCTTCGGGACTTCCATCCGTAGGGATTCCCGGGACCGGCGGTCGCGGCACTATTGCCGATGGAGCGCTTGAGGGCTCGAACGTGGATATTGCCACCCAATTCGCCCAACTGATTGCAACCCAGAGCGCCTATCAGGCCGATGCGCGCGCCATCACAACGGCAAATCAATTCGTCCAGACCGCGCTCAACCTGATCCCGATCCCATAAGGCGCTTCGTATTACGATCCGCGATGGCAAATTCGGTTTGGGGAAGAATCATCCCCCACTCAGCCCTCTTCATCAGTAGCAGTTTTAATACCCATTTCGAACCCCCTTTTTTCCAAGCAAGATATTACGGCTTCAGGGCCTGTATGAGAACTCTGGGTTCCGTGTTATACCGATGTCTCCATCATCACGTAAATTATTGAAATGAAGTTTCAAAAACGGCGATTATTGATCGCAGCTACAGAGCAGACTTTCACACGGACTCTTCAGACCCAAAGGATTCTGAGGCTTCCCTCAATGCGTTCAAAATCTCTGTCACTTGTCACGAGAACCGCTTTTCTGGCGCGGGCCAGGGCGGCAGCAAAGCAATCAGCATAGGGTAGATTGTGCTCTGCCTTGAGACTGGCAGCAAGTCTGGCCATTTCCATATCAACATCGACAACCTCAATGGGAAGTTGGGCAATCTCCCGCAACGTGGCAGTCGCTGATCTTTCTCCGCGCGCGCGCCAGACCGAGTAATAAACCTCACCCCAATTGACGACCGACATCCACAGCGGATCATTGGCCGTCGCCTTCGCCAGCAGTTCCTCAACCTTATCGGCCCCTGGACGATCCTCAAAGAATGTCATGAGCGCGCTTGAATCTAACGCCCAGGCCTTCATAAAGCCCTCTCGCGCTTGCGCTCCTCAAGCAGCACTCCAAGCGCTGAGGGTTCACCTTTCAGCGAGCCACGCAGGCCCCGTATGAATTCACGGGTAATCGGCTGGATGATGATACGCCCCTCGTCTTCCATCAAGGTAACTCTGGTTCCTCGTTTGATCCCGAATCGCCGACGCAGGCCAGCCGGGATGACGAGCTGTCCTTTGGTTGTGACAATGCTGGTTTCAATTTTCATTTAGCACCTGCCATCCTCATATCTTACGTATTTGATAAATGTAAGTCAATATATTTTATTCTTACTTTTATAATCGAGTTGGATTTATCGCGATCAGTTCTGGGCCCCAGCACCAACATGAAGTGTCCGTAAATACACCAGCGCCCACCCTGTTTTCCCATGCGGCTTAATGAAGGCAGTTTGACAAAAGTCGATAGGGGTATTTACTTGACGCCACCGACCACAACCTGTAGTGTTCAGGGTCATGGTCGAGGATTATCCACGAACCTTGATGGAATTGGAACGACGCTTTCACGATGAACAGGCCTGCGCTGAATACCTTACAAGGCTGCGCTGGCCTAACGGTTGGAGATGTCCCCGCTGCCAAGGCCGAGAGGCTTGGCAGGTTCGGCGGAATCGCTGGCGGTGCGAGCATGGCCGGCATGAAATATCGGCCACGACTGGCACCATCGTTCAGGACAGCCATCTGCCGCTAAGGACTTGGTTTCGGGCGATGTGGTACGTCACCAACCAGAAGAACGGCATCAGCGCCTTGATTGCAGCGTCCGCGGGGTCTGGGCAGCTACAAGACCGCTTGGGCGATCTTGTACAAGTTGCGGCGAGCCATGGTCCGGCCAGGCCGCGACCAGCTGACGGGTGTTGTTGAAGTCGACGAAACGTACTGGGGCGGCGAGGAACCCGGCGTTCCTGGACGGGAGCGAAGATCAAGCCCGGATTATTGTGGCCGCTCCGAAGGATGGGAAAGGCATTGGCCGCATCCGGCTGCGCCGCATCCCAGATCTGACTCGCGCCAGTCTGCACGGGTTTATCGCCGAGGCCATCGAGCCGGGAAGCACCGTCCGAACCGATGGCTTGTCGGCCTACTGGGATTGAGTGGCTATCTCCACGACCGTCAGGTCCAGCCTCGTCAAGCGGAGGGAGAATATTTTGTCGCCGCGCGTACATCGGGTCGTTTCACTCCTGAAGCGATGGAGACTGGGTACCCGCCAAGGTGCGGTGGGGCACGATCAACTGGATGCTTATCTTGACGAATTCACTTTCCGGTTTAACCGTCGCACGTCGGCATCCCGGGGGAAGCTGTTCTACCGTTTGGCTCAACAGGCTCTGCAAGTAGACCCGGCTCCGTTCATAACTTTGGTCAAACCACAACATGTTGGGGTTGGTGGCGTGAAGTAAATACCCCTAAAAATCGATGATCTGTCACCTAAACCGAAATACAGGGATTCTTTGCTTCGCTCACAATGACAGCATGGAAGGCTTCGCTCAACGTCAGAATGACAGGCAAGGGGCTCAGCATGAAGTTAAAAGGTCACTTCAGTCAGGCAGCGCCAGGCTCGCACGCTCGCCCGGCGCGGAGACCCTGAAATAAGCTGCGGGAGGGACGGCGTCCGGGTCTGTGTGAAAACAGCTCCCGATCATGTCATTCCGAGCGAAGCGAGGAATCTCGTCTTGAAAGCACACGGCTTGCGAGATTCCTCGTCACCTTCGGCTCCTCGGAATGACACGCAACGCGGGTTTTCACACAGACCTGCCCGCCCCGGCGCGCGCCGTGTGTCGCTGTGCTCGATGCCCCCGCTACAGCTTCCACTAGAGAACTCTCATGAAACTTTCTTAGAGTGGATGGCGACTCCTTCGTTTGACCTTGCCCGATGACCAGCCTCGCTTGAAACCGCGCCCCTGAAGCATGTTCTGTGGCTCCAATCCCTTCCCGTCTAAATAATTTAGCCTCTCCCCCTCAGGCTCATGCCAACCTCCGGCGGCAGCCGGCCTATTTTGGCGTTGAAATTGCTCACCCCCCTTGGCATGGCAGAAAACAAACCAGGCGCTGACGTGCCGTCTTCAAAATCCGGAGCAGGCTCCCTGAAACTCATCCTGGTCTGCGTGATTGCCGCCGCCATCGCAGGCGGCGGCATGTTCTGGTTCTCTTCACGTCACGCCGCGGCGGGCGCCGCCGCGGCGCAGCCCCAGGCAACGCCTCATGAGGTGAAGACCGTATTGCACCTGGAAAATTTTCTGGTGAACCTTACCGACCAGGATGCCAACAGCTTCTTTCGCGTCGGCATTGATCTGGGCCTCTCGAAAGATCTTGCAGGGAAAGACGCTGAGCAGAACAAATATACGCCCATGATCCGCGACACCATCCTGGGCGTCCTCGGGTCCTATAATTCATCGGCTCTTCTCTCCCCGGACGGCAAGGAGCAGCTCAAGAAGCAGTTGCTTCAGGCATTGCAAAAGCGATTTCCTGAACTCGGAATCGAAGACATCTATTTCACAGACTATCTGATCCAGCGGTGAACCATGGAACCTCAAGAGACTTCGCCCGATCTGAAAGGCAAAAGTCTGGCTTCATCCGATGTGGCGTGGGCCGATGTGATGGACCTCCCCTGCACGCTCAGCGTTGCCTTGCAAATTCCCAAGATCGCCGTGCGGCGCCTGCTGCGTCTGGAGTTGAATTCCGTTCTCGACAGCCAGCACAGCGAAGACAAACCCCTGCCGGTCTGGGTGAACGGAGTGAAAATCGGCCAGGCCGAATTTGATGTGATTGGAGATCGGCTGATCATCCGCATGACCGAGACCGGGTGAGGCCCCTGATGCCGCGCCGGAAGCCGGCTCTCAGAATCCAGCCTGCGAATTTCAGGAGAATATGCGATGAGAAATCCCACCGACTCGAAGTTAAAAATTCAGCCCTTCGCAAAATTATTCGAACATCTGCGAACTCTGGGCCGCGGCCTCACCAACCGGCAGTCCCGCGAAATGCGTCTTTGTGAGACGCTTCCTCTGGGCGAAAAACGCTTCCTGGCGCTGGTGATGATCGGCGACCGGAAATTGCTGGTGGGCGGAGCGGCGAATTCGATTTCGCTTCTTGCCGAATGTTCCTCTGGCCTGAAAAAGAACGATTCCTCCCGAGCAACGGCCCGCACCAAGCGGCGGCGCACCCGGCAGGCGCACAGCCGACAAAAACGAGCGGCGTTGGGCTTGAATTCTATCGGCCAGGGAACAGCGTTCAAGACGGAAACGCCCTGGGCGCTTCCTGTCCCTGCCGCTTCGCTTCCCGCTCCGCGAACGATGACACCGCAGTAGGAAATCCATTTTTGATGCGAATGCGCAGAATTTGCCGAATGCCGATGCTTCTGGCGCTTGTGCTGGCTCTGAGCGGGATCCAGGCAGCGATGGCGGCTCCCGTTGATCCGCCCGTCCCCGTGCCGGTTCCCTTGCCCGCGCCCGTTCCCCCGCCTGCCCCGGCGGCTCCCCTGCCCCTGCAGGGATTGATGGGCCAGAACACTTCGCTCGCATGGACCATCGTGGTCCTCTTCACGCTCATCGAGCTGTTGCCGGCGCTGCTGCTGGCGATGTCGCCGTTCGTCCGCATCCTGGTGGTTTTCCATTTCCTTCGCCAGGCGCTCGGATTGCAATCCACGCCCAGCAATCAGACGCTGATCGGGCTTTCGCTTTTTTTGACGTTCTTCATCATGCAGCCGGTTGCAGCCCAGATTTACGATCAGTCGGTTGTGCCGCTGGAAAAAGGCCGCATCACCGCCACACGCGCTCTCGAAGACGCCGCCCCTCCGATGCGCAGCTTCATGCTGAAATACACGCGGGAAAAGGATCTGGCTCTGTTTGTCAGGATGGCCAAGGCGCCCCGGCCACGCACTCCTGCCGATCTGCCGATGCGGGTGATCTTTCCGGCCTACATGATCTCCGAACTCAAGGCCGGATTTCAGATCGGCCTGGTGCTCTTTCTGCCGTTCCTGGTGATCGACCTCGTGGTGGCTTCCGTGACCACTTCGGTGGGCATGCTGCAACTTCCGCCGGTGGTCATTTCCACCCCGCTCAAAATTCTGCTTTTTGTCATGGTGGATGGCTGGCACCTGGTTGTCGGTTCGCTGGTGAAGAGTTTCTTCTGACAGGATACGTATGTTTCTGGACCAGGCCGTAGCGCTGGCGCGTCAGACGCTCGAAATCGCGGCGTGGCTGAGCGCGCCCATTCTATTGATCGCAATCATCGTGGGAATCCTGACCAGCGTCGCGCAGGTGATGACCTCGATTCAGGACATGACCGTGGGCACGGTGCCACGCCTGGCAGCGGTGGGAATCATCCTGGTAGTGCTCATGCCGTGGTTTTTGCACCGGCTGATGACGTTCACGCTGCAATTGCTGACGGATTTCCACCCGTTTCTGGGTTAGCAGAAAGGCCAGAGAGCGCCGATGTTGATAGAGCCTATTCTGGCAAAAGCTTTGCTGATCGGCGCGCGGGTGGGCATGCTGATGGTTTTTGCG
>DATGKJ010000267.1:0-5753 GCA_035294685.1 Terriglobia bacterium
CATCAATGTGGATGACTCAAAGCAATGGGCAGACGTTCGCGCCCTGGCCCGGCGAATGAATCTGACTTTCCCCATTCTGCTGGCCACTCCTGAAGTCACTGCGCTCTACAACCTGCTTTATCGCTACATTTTCGATCGCCGGCGGAATCTGAGCCTGCCGACTTCCTTCCTTTGCGATGATGAGGGAATGATCGTGAAGCTCTATCAGGGGCCTCTGAATCCTGCGCATCTCTCAAGCGACCTGCAACACCTTCCACAGACGCCGCACGAGCGCCAGACGCTGGCCTTGCCCTTCCCGGGCGCTTTTTACGGAGGCGACTTTTCCAGAAACTATTTCACCTACGGCGTCGCTTTCGCCGAGCACGGATATCAGGATGCCGCAGAAGCGGCCTTCCTGCGCGCGACCCGCGAAGAGCCCGAATCCGCCGATGCTTACTACGATCTGGGCACGCTCTACATCCGCCAGCAAAAGTGGGACCTGGCTCGCAAGCAACTCCTTCGGGCCGCCGAACTCAAACCCGATGACTCCTTGACTCTCAACAATCTGGGCGTCATCGCCGCACGCCAGGGACAGGTTCAGGAGGCCACGAGCTATTTCAACCGGGTCCTGCGCTCAGATCCTCATAACGTGCTGGCGCTTGAAAATCTGGCGGACCTTCTGCGCACTCAGGGACATTACCCGGAAGCCCAGGATTTGCTCGAGCGGGCGCTGGCCATTGAGCCTCAGAATCCTGAGTTGAATTACAAACTGGGAATGGTGTTTGCCAACGCCAGAAAGAACGATGAAGCCAGGGTCTATCTCAAAAAAGCCATCCAGCTTCGCCCTGATTACGCCGAAGCGCTCAACAACCTGGGAGTGCTTGATCTTCTGATGGGCAAGCCTGAAGAGGCGACGGCCGAATTTGCTGAGTGTATCCGCCAGTCTCCCCGATTTGATCAGGCATATTTAAATCTGGCGCGCGTTTATATTCAGCTCGATAAACCACGGGAGGCGGAGTCCGTTCTGCGCGACCTCCTGAAGGAAGTCCCTGATCATCCGCTGGCGCGCAAATACCTGGAGGAGTTGAACCGCCGGTACAGAACGAAGTAACCCATGCCTCCGTAATGCGGCCTTACCCAGCGCGGGTTTTTCTGCGAAAATACGAGTGTGTGTAACGAACGCTTGCGTTGCAGATTGCTTATGCCCACGCACTATCGATCCGTACGGATAATGATCGGCGCGTTTCTGGCCATCCTGACGGCAGCGCCGGTTTGGTGCGCCGGGCTTCTCGCTCAGACAGCAAAATCGACCATTTATGGCGTGGTACAGAATGCAGACGGAGTTCCCCTGGCCGGAGCATCCATCACAGTTCGAAACCAAAAAGGCAACGCCGTCGCCTCCGCGACAACCGATTCGAGAGGGATGTATCGCATTGCTTCGGTCGCTGAAGGGGTCTACCAGGTTGAAGCGCGACATGAGGGCTACGCCAATGCAAACCGATCAGGAGTGACATTGCCAGCCGCTTCTCAGCAAAAAGTGGATTTCAGCCTCACACCAAATTCTGAATCCCATCTCCGCGCCGATGCCTTGGGCAAGGTCAGTTTTTATCAAAACTCAGACCTCCAGGCCGGTGAATTGGAAGACCCGTCAGCGGGCGGCGGTTACAGCAACTCCGCTGCGCGCCGGAGCGCCAGAATGGTGAATCAATACCTCATATCGAGCAGACCCTCTGCCGCGCCTCAGGGACAGGGTTCAAAATTCACAACCGCGCATGACTGGGCGCAGGCAACCACCCAAAATCCCACGGAAGCCAATTTTAAAGCCTGGGGATCATCCCTGCTGGCAGCGCGGAATTTCATAGCTGCCAGCCAGGTATTCCAGAATGCCGTCAGCCGCTATCCCACGTCAGCCGATCTCTACATCGGCCTTGGAATTTCGCTTTATTCTCAAGGCCGGTACGACAAAGCTCTGAAGGCATTTTCCCAGGCTGCCCGATTGCAGCCTGACGATCCTCGCCCTTATTCATTTCTCGCGGAAGCCGCCCGTGTTTCAAACCATCCTGACGCTCCGGCAGAAGAACTGCTCAGACGTTTTGCGACAACGCATCCGCAGAATCCGCAGGCGCGGTACGATTACGGGCTGAGTTTATGGAAAGACTACGAGGCCAGTCGCGAACCCTCTCTGCTCGACCGGGCCGAATCAGAGTTCAAAGCCGCCACGGCGCTCGATCCCGGTTTTGCCGACGCACATTTCCGTCTCGGGCTTCTTTTCGACCAGGAAGCCATGCCGGACGCCGCCATCAAAGAGTACCAGCAAGCTACCCATCTGAGTCCAGACCTTGCGACCGCACACTACCGGCTGGCTCAGGATTATCTTCGCACGGGCCGCAAGCAGGAGGCCGAGGCTGAATTCAAAATCTATCAGGGACTTCATCATCGTCCCTAAAAATGGCCGCATACATCCAAACGATAAAATGTATGCAAGATTATAATTTTTTCAGCAAACGCTTTGGAGTTTGTCATTTGGAGTCCTTCGCTTATCATCCTGAGCGCAGCGAAGGATCCCTGTATTACGCTTTACAAATGCCGGGATTCTTCGCTCGTCGGGCTCGCTCAGAATGACACGCTCCTTTGGTTGGGGTCACAAGACTACGCTGCGCCACCCGAGCGTTTCCGCCATGATTAACTTCCTTTTGACTCGACGAATCAGAGCCGCGCGAGTAGCCACCTTCTGGGTATCCGCGGCGCTGTTTCTGATCTTCATTGTGGCTGGAGTCATGCTGGCAACGCCCGGATTGCCGCAGCGCGCTTCGCATTCACGGGAATCCGCCAAAACATATTTCGCGCAGGCGCAAGCATCGTTGTCTCAAAATGATCTGAGCGCCGCTCTTGCCTCCGTAAAACGGGGATTAGTCATCGCTCCCCACAGCGTCGAAGGCTTGAACCTGCTGGGCATCACTCTCGCCCGGCAAGGTCATGCCGACGAAGCTCTGCAAGCTTTCAAGGAGGCCCTGCGAATTAATCCTCGCTCAACTGCAACCCATAATAACCTGGGCGATTTCTACGTCAGCGCCGGAAAGCCAGACCTTGCGGAAAAGGAATTTCAGGCCACGCTTCGGCTGAACCCCAATGACCATACTGCAAATTACAATCTGGGCGCGATCCTGCTTTCCCGACACGACGCTTCCGGAGCGTTGACCTACCTGCTGCGCGTGCAGCCCGCGGATACCGCCACGCAGTTCAATCTGGTCCAGGCTTATCTCGAAACCCGCCAGACAGAAAAAGCCCTGAGCCTGGCTCACTCGCTTTCGAGCCAATCCCCCAATGATCTTCGCCTTCATTTTTCGCTGGGAGTTCTCCTGGCCTCCGCCCGGCAATATCCGGCTGCAATTCACGAACTCGAGCTTGCGGACGCGCTGCGGCCTGGCACATTTGAAATTCTTTACAACCTTGGCGAAGCTTACCTGCGCGATGGCAATTACGCAAAAGCGGATACGGCGTTGCAGCGCGCGCTGGATTTGCAACCCGATTCTGTGAGCGCGCTCTACCTGGAAGCTCAGACTTTCGAGCACGAGAAGAAAACCCTGCAGGCGTTTCAGTTGCTGTTTCGCGCACGGAAGCTCGCGCCTCGAAATACGGATGTCATCTTTCTCCTGGCTCGTCTCAGCATGCAGCAATCTTATTATGAGGATGCCATCCCCCTGCTGGAGGAGGGCATCAAGCTTGCTCCTCGCCGTCCTGATCTCCACGCAGCGCTGGGCGAAAGCTATTTCAGCGCCGGAAAAATCCAGCAGGCCTACCATGAGTTCCAGACGCTTCTCCAACTGGACCCTTCCGCCCAGTCGGACATTTTCATGGGTCTTTATTACCGGCATCAGGGGCAATTTGACCCGGCGAAAAAGTATTTCGCCGCCGGCTTGCAAAAAGACCCGCACAACGCCGACTGCCTCTACAACCTGGGCTTGATCGCCGATAAGCAGGGAAATTATCTTGAGGCTGAGCGCTATCTCGACCAGGCCCTGCAAAGCAATCCCAGGCATGAAGGCGCCCTTTTTGAGCTGGCGACCGTGAAGGTGGAGGAGAAGAAATTTGCAGAGGCGATTCCGCTGCTGCGCCGCGCGATCGAACTTGATCCCAATCAATCCAAGGCGTATTACAAGCTCGCCGTCGCGGAGCGCAGTCTGGGCCAACGCCGCGCGGCAGCGGAGGATTTCAAGATTTTTGAAACCCTGGCCAAAAATCCTTCTCCCGGTCCCATGCCATTTGGCAACTTCCTTGAAAGCGTCAGCCAGAAGGTCAGCCTGCCGCCCGAAGAGCAAGCCCAGCTTGATCTCCGGGAGCTTCAGCAGGAAATCAAGGCGCATCCTGACCGTCCACGCAATCTATACTTGCTGGCCCAGACTTATCTGAAACTGGGTCAGACGCCGCAGGCGCTCCAGGCGTTAACGCAGCTTCGGCAACTGAGCGGCGGCGATCTTCGCACGCTGATCGGAGCGGGAGTGCTGCTGGCGCGATACAAACTTTATCCGGACGCCATCCAGTTCTTTCAGTCAGCTCTCGCCGTCGATCCGAATTCAGACGACGCCAAATATGACCTCGCCAACGCCTATTTTGAAACGCAGGATTACGCACGCGCTCTCGTATGGCTTCAGCGTATTTCACCGCAAGGGCAAAACGATCCGGCCACAATGGCGCTCCTGGCCGATACCCAGGCGCACCTGGGCCGCCTTGAACAGGCGGAGTCGATCTTCCAGAAAGTCCTCCAGAAGAGCCCGGATGATGATCGCTACTACCTTTCTCTGGCGCTGGTCCAGATTCGCGCTGGCGATTTGGCCGGCGCCCAAAAGACGCTGGCGCAGGGGCAGGCCCGCATCCCGGATTCAGGCAGAATCCTTTGGGGCTTGGGTGTGCTCTCAGTCGTCCAGGGGAATAACTCGCAGGCTGAAGCTGACCTCGAACGCGCGCTCGACTTGATGCCGGAATGGGAAAACAGTTACTCCGCGCTGGGAACTTTTTATTTTGAAACCGGCCAGATTTCCAAGGCCCAGGAAACCCTCGACCGCTACGCTCACCTTTTTCCGCACGGAGACCTTAACGTAAACGGACTTCGCCGCCTGCTGGCAAATGCTGCTAACGAAAAGCCCCCCCAACTCGCCTCCCTACCCGCACAAGCCCGCTCGCAGTTCCTTGGAATGGCCTTGGCGCTGGCAGACCGCAACCCATAGAAGGCGGAAAGCGGAAGGCAGAAGGCAGAAAGCGGAAAGCAGAAGGCGGAGGGCAGAAGGCAGAGGGCGGAAAGCAGAAGGCAGAAGGCAGAAGACAGTACCCTAAGAGGGTGAAAACTTTTCGGGGTCGGACATCATGCGGCTCAACATTCTTCCCAGTTCCTCGTATCCATTAATCAACCTTTTGTGAGTCTCGAAAGAGAGATAGCCACACTCATGCGCAAAATCTAACCAGACCTGGGTTTCCGTCGCCTCGGCATCTGAATCCGCTAACTTACTCAGAAACATGTTGGGATATTGCCTTTTCCGAAAGCCTTCGGCAATGTTTGCGGCGACGCTCCGTGAGGAGCGACGGATTTGGCTTGTTAGAGAGTAACGTTCATCCGGCGGAAACTTCTTGGATTCGGCAAAGATGTCCATGGCGAGCTGATGTGCCCGCTGATACACCCTGAGGTCTCTGTGTCCACGTAAAATTGGCATTGTCTTCCCCCTTGTCTTGCGCTTTCTGCCTTCTGCCTTCTGCTTTCTGCCTTCTGCCTTCTGCCTTCT
>DATGKJ010000268.1:0-4451 GCA_035294685.1 Terriglobia bacterium
CCCCTGTAGTAGATCGAAGTCTCGCTCGATATAATCAGGGCTTCATCAACCGTCTATGAGCATCATTCAAACAAAGTGGATACTTTGGCCGAAAAGCCCGGCAAAAGCTCTAGATCTTCCAGCAAATCTTCAGCCGCACGACGAGTAACACCCGAAAGTCCGTGAATGTAGACTTCGCGGTCCTCCGGGTAAACCACCCAGACGCGCTTGCAGCCTGCGGCAAAAAAATCGCTCACCTTTCGATCCATTTCGTGGAGAGTGTTGCTGGGCGAGAGCACTTCAACCGCAAGGTCCGGAGCGCCCTTGGGCAGTTCCTTGAGCGGCAGTTCCCGTCCCGCCCGGACAAATGCCACGTCCGGGAAGCGGACCGTATTGCCGAAAAGGTGGAAAGGCTGCTCGGAAACAACGGTTCCGAGTTTGTGAGCCTCAACGAAAGTTCTCAAGATCAAAAGGATCGTGTCGCGTATCCTGTTGTGAAGGAACATTCCGGGTGACACGGTAACCACTTCCCCCTCGATCAGTTCGTACCACGCATCGCGCGATTCGAGCAGCGGCAAAAACTCTTCAACGGTCAACAGAGCTTTCGTGGTTGTTGCCATCGTTAGCCATTCCCAGACCGAAAATTCAAAATCACTTCCAGCCCATCCGCTCGCGTAAAGACGTGATATGCGCCACGTGGTGCCGTCCGTGCCAGGCGTAGAGCGCAAGGCTCTGATCCAAGGTCATTCTTCCCCGCTCCGGATGCATTACTGCGCGGGCGAAATCATCCGCCCCAAGCGAGCGCAACAACAAGACCCAGCGCGCATGCAGCCCTTGAAAGAGATTCAGGGATAAATCAATGGGAGCGGTCCTGGCATCGGCAAGCTCAGCCCAGCGCTCCTGATTGTAGGTTTTGATCGCAGGATCATTTTCTGTAAGGGCCAAGCGCGTCCGAATGTAAGCATTCATGTGGCTGTCTGCCAAATGATGCACCACCTGCCGCACCGTCCAGCCGCCCTCCCGATAGGGCGTATCAAGCTGCGCCTCCGATAATCCGCTCACCGCAGCCCCCAGTCGCGCTGGGGCTTCCTCAATTTCAGTAATCCAGTGCTCGCGCTGGGCAAACGTGGCTGGGCCTTCAAACTGGCGTCTCCCGATGGGATATCGCAAATCCTTTGCCGCTGCTTCCATAACTCACATCATCCTCAACATTATTAAATCCGGGATCGGCTGCCGACCGCTCTTTCCGTGCGGCTCTTCCCGTTTTCGCCGTATCTTGCTTTAATGAACCCATCCATACTAATACGTGCCAGTCCTCCCATATGAATTCTGCATTCAAAATTCAAGATTACCCAACGCTGCCTTCCAGACTCACGCTCAGCAGCTTTTGCGCTTCAACGGCAAACTCCATCGGCAGCGCCCGGAAGACTTCCTTACAGAATCCGTTGACGATCATCGAGACGGCATCTTCGGTCGAAATGCCGCGCTGGCGGCAATAGAAGATCTGATCTTCGCCGATTTTGGAGGTTGAAGCTTCGTGCTCGACCTGCGTGGTATTGTTCCGCACTTCAAGGTAAGGGAACGTATGCGCGCCACACTTATCGCCGATCAGGAGCGAATCGCACTGGGAGTAATTCCGCGCTCCCGTTGCACCCTTCAGCACCTTCACCATGCCGCGATAAGTATTCTGCCCGCGCCCGGCGGAGATGCCCTTGGAGACAATCGTGCTGCGCGTATTCTTGCCGATATGAATCATTTTGGTGCCCGTATCCGCCTGCTGAAGATTGTTGGTCACCGCCACCGAATAGAACTCACCGACGGAGTTGTCGCCTTGCAGAATGCAGCCGGGATACTTCCATGTAATCGCTGAGCCGGTCTCAACCTGCGTCCAGGAAATCTTGGAATTCACACCCAGGCACTTGCCGCGCTTGGTGACGAAATTGTAGATGCCGCCCTTCCCTTCCTTGTCGCCCGGATACCAGTTCTGGACGGTGGAATATTTGATCTGGGCGTTGTCGAGCGCCACCAGTTCCACCACCGCCGCGTGCAACTGATTCGTATCGCGCATCGGCGCCGTGCAACCCTCCAGGTAGCTTACGTAGGCGCCTTCGTCGGCGATGATCAGCGTGCGCTCAAACTGGCCGGAATCCTTGGCATTGATGCGGAAGTATGTGGAAAGCTCCATGGGGCAGCGCACGCCCTTGGGGATATAGGCGAACGAGCCATCGCTGAAGACTGCGGAGTTCAAGGTGGCGAAGAAATTATCCGTGTAGGGCACCACCGAGCCGAGATACTTCTTCACCAGGTCGGGATGCTCCTGGATCGCTTCGGACATCGAACAGAAGATGATCCCCAGGCTTGCCAGCTTTTCCTTGTAAGTCGTCGCGACCGACACGCTGTCAAACACCGCATCCACCGCCACCCCAGCCAGCAACTCGCGCTCGCGGAGCGGGATTCCCAGTTTCTCGTAGGTCTCAAGCAGCTTCGGATCAACTTCCTCCAGGCTTTTCGGCCCATCCTTCTTCATCTTGGGCGCTGAGTAGTACGTAATGGCCTGATAGTCGATGGGCGGATAATGGACGTTCGCCCACGTCGGCTCCTTCATCGTCAGCCAGTGACGGAAGGCCTTTAACCGCCACTCCAGCATCCATTCCGGCTCGCGCTTCTTAGCCGAGATCAGGCGGATGACGTCCTCGTTCAGACCTGGGGGAACCGTATCCGTCTCAATATCCGTAACGAAGCCAAACTTGTATTCTTTATTCGTAAGCTGTTCAATCGTGCTGACTTCAGTGCTCATACTAGTAACTCTCCCTGAGAGAAAGCTTCCAATATCAGTTTGGCCGAGCAACCGTTTAGGAACTACAGCAAACCATAGCCATAGCGTCTGGCCTAATTGCTGACAGCTTCTCTTCTTCTTAGAGTTTATCGAATCATATACAAAAAGGTCAAGAAAAGATAATTCTTTCCTTTATAAGAGGATAGTGGGATACAATAGCCCACTCGCTTTGCTCAGTGGCAGCCTATGCAAAACTATACGGAAATGTCAAGATGAAACTATGTGAAAGCGTCAATAGTGCAGTCGAAAGGAATTTTTCGCGCTCTAGCGGCGCAGGAGATTCGGATCAAAAAGCTCCGAGATATGCCGAAGCGAGGCGACAAAACAGATCACACCCGCGCATTATTCTTTAGCAGGTTGCAGAAAAAAACTGTTGCCATGCCGCCATCCGCCATACGCCTTTTGCCTTCCGCGCTCTTTCAACCCCTGGACTTTCAGGCTAAGCTCATCAGAAAATTCACGATCCGCCCGATGCGGAGAAACTCACTTGGGGTTAGGATATTGACCGTTCGATGGCTTCCGTTTCACTTTGCAAGCTAAGTATTTAACAATCTGGCTGTTGCAATTAGATTAGGGTAGTGTAATCTATCCGAAGTCTGAAGTTTTGGATTGATTGAGAATCTGAAAATTCGCTCGGAATAAAATGTAGATTGCCGGTGTGGTGATCGTGTCCAAACCCGGCCACACCGCGATGTGATTCAGGCATCCTTACTCAGGATGGACGGCCTAGCGTGAAAGCTCAATTTTACGAAACGAGGTGAGGTTATGAGCACAATGCCCTTCGTAAGTCCGCCGGAAATGAATGGATTGGTCCAAATCGGCTCCAAAGAGGAGATCATCCGGCAGCGTCTTGAGGAAGCGCGTCGTCAATTGGAGAAAGAGGCCGGCATTGAAAGGCAATCCACCCAGCGCTTCCGTCGCCCCACAGAAAACCCTTTCACCCGCTCGCAGCGGGATCACACGACAATTCTGTTCGGCGGACTAACCTGGAAACATGAAAAGCTCGTTCACGGAGCGCTGGAGAGCCTCGGATACAAGTGCGAGGCCCTTCCGGTCCCGAATAAGAAGGCTTTCCAACTGGGCAAGGAATACGGCAACAACGGGCAATGCAACCCCACCTATTTCACCGTCGGCAACCTCGTGGAGTATCTCCAGGACCTTGAGGAAAAGGGGCACAACCGGCAGGAAATTCTCGATCGCTACGTGTTCTTTACGGCGGGCGCTTGCGGCCCGTGCCGTTTCGGAATGTACGAGGCGGAATACCGCCTGGCGCTGCGCAATGCCGGATTTGACGGCTTCCGCGTGCTGCTTTTTCAGCAGGGCGGCGGACTGAACCAGGCGGAAGCGGAAGCCGGTCTTGAGATGAACCTGGACTTCTTCCTCGGCATCCTGAACGCGCTCAACATCGGCGACGTGGTCAATGATGTGGCCTACCAGATCAGGCCCTTTGAAGTGAACCCCGGAGAAACCGATCGCGTGCTTGACGAATGCATGGACCTGCTCCACGAAGTGATGCGCCGCAAGCGGCCCTGGACGCTGGAAGGCAAACTGGGAGCCCTCATGAAGAAGACCTCTTTTGCCAACACCACAGAATTTTTGGGCAAGTTCCTGAATCAGCTCTACGGCGACGAATACA
>DATGKJ010000269.1:0-3480 GCA_035294685.1 Terriglobia bacterium
CAAAGACATAATGTTTCAGCACTTCGTCGCTCAGGCCGCCAAAATGTTTGTCGTAGCCACGTGTCCGCACGACGACGAGATTTTTTTCTCCTGAGCCGAAGCGCAGCGCGCTGTAATGAGCGCTACCGGAAGCAAGAATAAATTCGCCTGGCGTCCGCCAGCGGCCAGAAGAGAGTCGATGCCCGATTTCCATTCCGTTCACGTATACCCAGTATTCAGCCCAGTCCTGGTAGTCATAGCCTCCCAGCACAAACACAATTTCTTCGCCCCGCGCATCCCCTGGCAATTCAAATCCGTAACGAAACCAGCCGTAACCGTCGTATTTGATTTCATCGGGTGGCCGGTCTCCGCCGCTCAAGCGTCGCAGCAAGAGGTTGTCCGTCACTCCCCATGCCTGGTCTGAATAGTCCGGGAGGTTGTAGCCGTTCCTCAGTCCTCGTTCCTGGGCGGGGAGCGCTGGAGTCTTATCCGGGCCAAAAGTGAAGCGCCACCAGGGGATATCGATCCGATGCTTTGACACAGAAAAGGTTAGAGCCAACTCCTCAACAGAAAATAGGGGGAAGCTATGTCCCGAGAGCTTATTCTCAAAGCGCGAACTGCTGAAAATTCCTTTGTGCCAGCCCAATTCCCACAAAAGGAAATCATTGGATAACGTTACAGCACCGTCCGGCGGGGCAGGATGAATGTTTGTGTTGGCCTGATCTTGTGGACTTCCCTCCAAGGTTGAAGCTGACATGAAAGCCGCTGACATCAGGCTGGTGGTTTGCAAGAACCTTCTTCGATCCATCCCTCACTCCTTCCTGGAACATCCAGAATGTCGTCATTCCAAGCCCTCCGCCCGTCATTCTGACGCTGAGCGAAGCCTTTCACGCTGTCATTCTGAGCGGAGCGCTGCGAAGCGAAGAATCTCTGTATTCGGACTTGGGGCAAACTCCGCAGGGAATCTCCACGACAGTGATGAGGAAGAAGGGACGAGAGACAAGGAAAAGCAGCTAAAGTGCCGAAGGCGACCGGTGCTCGTCACCCATCACTCAGCGCTAGCCACTGCTTTTCAGATTCTTCGTCGCCTCCGGCTCCTCGGATGACAGGCCGCAAGCGGTTTTTATCAGCCCGATTGATCTATAGAATTACTGAAGTCCGCAAATTATCGTGACGGGCCGTGTTGTAGCGCCGGTGTCTCCACCGGCGTTTTTCGGCGCTGAGGACAGCGCTGCTACAGGAAATATCGTCACTATAATTTGTGAAACTCAATAGTAGGACCTGTCACGCGCTGACTTGGTTTTCTGCTGGAGTTGTCGAAACCTGCTGAATTCAAGCTGGGCCTCCGCGCGATTCCCTTCTTTGGCCAGAGCTACGCCAAGATTGTAGTGGGGACGAGGGTTCCCGGGATCGAGACGGATAGCCTCTTTGAACTGGGAAATAGCCCCTTTCACATCTCCTTCTTGCTGGAGCGCCAAGCCTAAGCTGTAGTGGGTTTCCGCGTTTTCAGGTTCACAACTTGCAGCTTTGCGCAATTGAGATACCGCCTGCGGCAATCGCCCCATTTTTCGCCAGGCAAGTCCGAGATTGTTGTAAGCCTGGCAAAGCTTGTCATCCAGCAGCGCGGCCTGATAAAACTCTTGAATTGCCCCGCCAAGGTCTCCTTTGATCGTCAGGGCGATCCCCAGGTTATTGTGAAAATGGGCGGACCGGGGATTGAGCCTGATGGCCTGCTTCATTTCACGGAGCGCCTCTGGAACGTTATGATTTTGTAGAAGGGCGATCCCAAAGTCATTATGGACTTCGGCGCTGTCAGGCTGGAGTTTCAAGGCCGCCTGATACTGCTTCAGGGCGCCTGTCAAATCGCCATGCAGCCTCAGCGCCTTCCCCAGGCAGAGCCGAGCCTTCACGCTTTCCGGGCTTAGCTTTTCCGCCGCAGCGCATTCCTGGATTGCGGCCTTGATGGAACCTGCCGCGAGCAACACCGATCCCAGATTCGCATGGGCATCTGCAAACTCCGGTTCGATGCGAAGCGCATCACGGAATTTGTCGCTCGCAGCTTGCAAGTTGCCCTGCTGCAACAGGGCCAGCCCCTCATCATTCTCGCGGGCAGCTAATTCAGCCGTTCCGAGCTTAGTCTGGTATGCGAGCAAATGAGAAGCCTCGAAGATGAGTAGGAACCCCGATATGCCAATCAGCAAAGCTTTGAGTAAGCGCCTGGATCGGTAAAAATCCGTTGCACAACCCCATGAGAAACCTCCCGCCGGGTTCCTTCCATTACGCGAAGCATCCATAAAGCATCTTCAAGGTTGGATGAAGTTTTTCGGGGAGACCATGCTGTTGTTCGCGCGTTCACACCTGGTCAACGAAGACCCGAAGCCTCAGAAATAAAACTTCAGCGCCAGTTGCACCACTCGGGGGGAGGTGGCGGATAGCATTTGCCCGAATTGAGGATCTCCTACGGTTACATCCGGATTCACGAATGAGTGTTGGTTGAAAAGGTTAAAGAACTCACCTCGGATCTGAAGACTTTTCGACTCCGTGAATCGGAAGTCTTTGAAGAGTGAAAAATCCCAGTTGTTTTCCTTGCCCTGGCTGAGGATATTTCGTCCTGCGTTGCCAAGAAAGCCGGGGGCCGGCTGCGCGAAACAGGAAGTATTGAACCACTGAAATACCGTTGGGTTCGAAAGAGCGCCGTTGCAAAGCCGGGTGGGAACAAATTCGTGATTGCTGCCTGTGTTTGAAAAATCCTGCGCAAACAGCATAAAGGGAAGGCCGCTGCCGAAAGTGGTCACGCCATTCACCTGCCAGCCGCCAACCAGATATTTTGCAATCCAATTGGAGCGATTGTAGATAGATTTCCCCGGTCCAAAAGGAAGCTCGTAAGTGTAGCTCAGCGTCAGGACCTGGGGTCGGCTGAAATCTGACGGCCCATAGTTGAGCTTCGGATCCAATCCGTTGATCATCTCTCCGCCATCCGTGGAAAGAAGATCGAAGGCTCTTGACCAGGTGTAGCTGGCTTGAAAGGAGAGCCCTTTGGAAAATGTTTTCCGGATGGAGGCTTGCAAGGCGTTGTAGTTGGAGTTTCCGAGGTCGTACTGCGCCAGGATGTCTCCAATGGCCGGATAAGGCCGCCGCGACTGGATCGGAGTCGGATTCAGAGGGTTTTCCGGCGCAGCCTGATTGGGGTTAAGCCGGACCGAAAGATGATGTCCCTGGTTTCCAACGTATCCCACGTCGATCAAAATGTCTTTGCTCAGCGTGCGCTGCACGTCAAAATTCCACTGCTCCAGATAAGGCGTGGGGTTGTGTTGTTCCACCGCGAACGGCGCAAAAATGGTGGATCCCGGAGCGAATGAAGGAAAGATGCTAGACATCGGCGTGGGAGTAAACGGAGAAAAGCTCAGGGCTTGCGACAGGAAGTTTGGCGGGTTCGCCATCAAGAACTGCAATTCGTTATAAGCCGTGGACGTGTAATAAATCCCAAAGCCCGAGCGGATT
>DATGKJ010000270.1:0-10045 GCA_035294685.1 Terriglobia bacterium
TAGGCGCCGCCGGCCGAATGGGGATGCACGGCGTCAAAGTAATCCTTGCACCATTGCGTGATCTGGTCCTTGTTGGCTGGGTCGGGGTCCACGCCCACGATCACCAGCGCCCAGAGGGCGTCGCGGTAGCTAAACGCCGTATCATTCTTGCCGACGCGATGTACCGCGCCGTTGATGGGGTAGAAGTGCGCCGTGGATTGCATCGTGGGCAGCTTCTGGCCGTACTCGAGGTGTTTGGCAATGGCTTCGTCACTGAGTTTTCCGACGAAATCGGCCCGCCAATACCACTGCAATCCGGGTGGCAAGAGAGGATCAAAGATACTCTGCATGACAGGGAAGGGCATGGGGCCCACGTGGTCAAGCGCAGGTTTGCCCACGCTGCGCATCGGCTTGGTGATCCGGTCCGCCTCGTCAGAAGCCGCCGTTGAGCACCACACGATGCCGCACATTTTCTTGCCGTGCAGCTCGGCGGGAAACAAGGGCACGGGCGGCACGATTAAAGAAGCGAGAAAGCCACTGACACCTTCCGGGGCGTGGATGATGAATTCCTGGAAGGCTTTCGCCACCTCCGGCATTTGCTCAATCGGCCAGAAGGTCGGCCCGGCGTGGACCATCTTGACCGGCTGCAGGCGGAAGAGGAATGAGGTGACGACGCCGAAGTTGCCGCCGCCGCCGCGCACCGCCCAGAAGAGATCCGGATTCTCCCTGTCGTTGGCCGTCACGAAGCGGCCATCGGCCAGCACCATGTCCACCGAAAGAAGGTTGTCAATGGTTAGCCCATACCGGCGAGTGAGATAACCGATTCCGCCTCCGAGGGTCAGGCCAGCCACGCCGGTGGTGGAAATGAAACCGCTGGGCGTGGCCATCCCGAAAGCGTGGGTGGCGTGATCGACGTCTCCCCACACGCAGCCGGCTTCTACGCGCACAGTGCGGGCTCGAGGATCAACATGGATGCCCTTCATGCGCGACAGGTCGATGACCAGACCATCATCGCAGATTCCAAGACCGGCGCCATTGTGGCCGCCGCCCCGAATCGCGGTCAGCAGATTGTTTTCACGGCCGTATTCCACGACGGCCATCACGTCGGCCACATCCACGCATCGAGCGATCAGGCGCGGCCGCTTGTCGATCATGGCGTTGTAAACTTTGCGCGCCGCATCATAAGTGGCATCGCCGGGATGAATAAGGTCGCCGCGAAAACGCGCACGAAGTTGGTCAGCGGAGATTGCGGACATGGACACCCCCCTCTACCCCGAGCGCAAACTTCATCATCGATTCGGAATCGCTTTCAGGCTGCACTGCTGTTGAACCCATTGCCGCTTCTCCTCTCTCAAAGAAATGCACAGAGAACCCCGCTCTCAAACCGTGAGATACTCGCAAACCATATTCTGATTTCCAGGTATTCCGAATGCTGCTTAACAAATAGCGCAGCGGAGGCCGCTGGACAATGAGAAATTTTCTATAAGGCCGTTCGGTTTTCTCTAGGGAGGGTTGCTGAGAAATTTTCCATTCTGTCATTCTGAGCGAAGCGAAGAATCCCTGCATTTTACTCAATCGTGTGGCGAATGCTTCCGATGGGTGCGTGGGAAAAGCTTGACACATTCTCTGCGGATTCTTATGGTAGAACCTCAGCCGCGACAATGCGACCCACATTGTAATCCCACGCGCGCTGATGGGAAGTTCTGGCGAGCTGCTTGAAAGCGTTCAGCAGGTTGCTGAAAACATTCCTCCACGCTGTCATCCTGAGGAGCCGATAAACCAAGTGGTGAGTGATGAGTGATGAGTGATGAGAAAAGGACCAATCCGAGGCTCGGTTTGCTCTGTCTTGTTCCTTCTTGTCTCATCACTCGTCACTTTTCACTCATTACTGCCGCAGGGATTCTTCCGCCTCGCTGAACTCGGCGTCAGGATGACAGATGAAGAACTGGGAATGAAATCGCCGCGACAGTGGCCCGCCGTCACACCCGCGATCCATATCCATGATGAAAAGACGAGCATTCCTAAAGCGCACCGTGACTGTTCCAGCGCTGGGCGTTGCCGCGCGCTTAGGTGGCGCCCCCGCGCCCGAAGCGCCCCGAAAGAAATCCTCTGCCTCTTCTGAGGAAAATGCGGCGAAGGCGGGAGGGCGCTCCCCTCGCCGCATCCCGAACGAATATACGCTCTTTTTGCCTGGCGAGCGTGAGGCGCTGCGCAATTCGCCGCGAGTCGATTTCTTTCAGGATGACGCGGTGAAGGCGCGGCACAGGCAGGAAACCCGGCTCATGAAAGTGGGCGACACAATTGCCGGCTGGCAGTTGCTGGCGATTGTGCCGTGGATGAACGGCATCGCCACGGCGGTTTTTGAGAGGCATGTGACGCACCGGGGGGCGATCGCTTATGTGACTACCCAAGGCGAAATCGCCCACATTCCCAAGCTGGTTGGCGATCTCTCCAAAATCCGGCCGCGGCCTATTTACGCCCCGCCGGATTTGAAATTTGAACGGCCGGCGCAATACATTCCCGGACCTGACAAACTGGGCGACTACATTCTGAACTCCAGTGAAGACCCATCGTATGAAAACGTCGCTGCCTTAGGCGAGGAGCTGATTGGCTGGACGCTAGTGGCCAACGAACAAGCGGGGCCGCTCAAGTCGTTATGGCTTGAAGCGGATGGAAAATCCCGCCAGCTTCCCGATAACCCGCAAGGGCTTTGGGCGCCAGACCTGACAGGACGGCTGTTTGATCCGCGCAGGCTTCTTCCGAGCGAATATCATTACGAATACGTTCACGGTTACAGCAAGCGGACGCTGCTGGGCGGCTATCTGCCCGTAGCGGATATCGGCGTCTGGAATCCGAATTACAACGTCGGCTACGAGGTGATGGCGGTTCTGCCGCCCGGCAAGGATGCGCGACCCCTGGGGCGAGTGCGCGCCATGCGACTGCCTGAGGCAACCGCAACAGTCAACATGGCGGGCGATCCTCCTGCCGAGCCTGTTTTTATCGACCGCTACTGGAATGGCTCGCCGGAAGACTTCTACTCCGCTCTGGCAGGCATCTGGAATCATTGGCACGACTTCTTTAACCAGAAGATGCGGGTGGAAATTCCGGATGAGTGGCTTTTGGACGCCGCGCGCGCCGGAATCGTTCTCAGCCGATGCAGCTATCGGGGCTTGAATCCCACTTATCAGATTGGCGAAGGCGCTTACACCAAAATCCCCGAACGCAGCCACGCGCTTTTTCCCGTCGCTCACTACGAGTTTGTCTGGGCGCATCAGTTGTGGAACCTGACGGAAGAAGTGGAGCCTTATTTCGAACACTATCTTCAGAATTACATCCTTCCTGATGGCAACTTCCTCTATAACACCCAGGATCAGGTGGAAGCCCCACTGAATGCCGGGGTTTTCCTTGAGAATTCGGCGCGCGCCTACGATTACACGCGCAATTTTGAGGCGCTCAAGCGGCGGCTGCCCGTGCTGCGGCGAATGATCGACTTTGTGGTGAAACGCTACCAATATTCCAAACAAACGTTTCCGCCGGATGATCCGCGCCACGGCCTGATCTGGGGTTCGCCGGAGGCCGACAACGGCGACCCACAGAACGATTTTCCGGAATCGCACCCTTATTACTATCAGAATGCTTCCTGGACCTGGCGCGGTCTGCGCGAGCAGGCAAGGTGCCTCTCGCGGGCGGGGAACGACTATCACGATGACGCCTTGCGGAGCGAGTCCCGGCAGCTTGAAACGCTGGCCGCTCAGATGCGGACGGATATTGAGCGCTCGCTTCAAAAGACGCTCGAAGCTCGAAATCCAGCTATGAAGGAGGCGGGCATCACGCCCTTCACTCCTTTTGACACCACGCGAAAGCCCACCGAACTCACCAGCTACGAAAATCATCGCTACATGATGGACTGGTGGACCAGCGATTGGGGCGATCCGGCGCTGGACGAAGGCCACTTCAAGCATCGTCTCATCGCCGGCGAGCAAATGATGGGTATGAATACGGACGGCCACTATCCGCGCACCTCGAATTTCATGTCTCACGGAACGCTCGCCGGCCGCATTCGGCAGGAGGACTACCGCCCTTTCCTGCTGACGCTTTATGGCCTTTGCTGCTACACCATGGACTGCGGCAACCGTTACTCGCCTGAGGACGCTTTATTGCCGGGAAATTATCCGGGCGAAGGCAGTCCCTACGGCTGGTCGGCTGTCGTCAACAGCGAGCTTCAGCCCGCGATGGGGCTTCGCTGGCTGCTTTGTTATGAGGAGCACGATCGGGACGTGGTTCACCTTCAGAAAGCTGCTCCGCAGCATTGGTTCAAGCAAGGCGAAAAGATTCGAGTGTGGCAGTGCCCCACGCGCTTCGGCCTGGTCAGTTGGACGACGGAATCGGCGGCGGGCGGAGCAGGTCGGCCCCAATGGCAGGTGAAAATTCAGTTCGCGGCGCCCTTTAACGCGGATTTGGTTGTTCACATCCATCCGCCGGATCGCCAGCCGCTCAGGAGCGCTTCCATGGGGCAGCTGCAGAAGGATCGGATCATCCTTCCGGCTTCTTTGCTGGCCGGAAAAACGGCCGTGGAACTGACGATCGCCTGATGGAGGCGCTGCCATTGCAGGAAAGTTTTCAAAGCTTATTGTGGCCGCACCCGATAAGGCTGAAGGAGAAGACTCACCACAGAGGCCACGGAGATCACAGAGAAAAAACTTCTGTGATTACTGCATGACTACAGGGGATTACAAATTATAGTGACACTATTTGCTGTAGCGGCGCTGTCCTCAGCGCCGAAAGACGCCGGTGGCGACACCGGCGCTACAGAAGAAGTCGTCACTTTAATTTGTAATCCTCAATAATTCCGCAATTCTTCTGACGCCGCAAGGATTTCTTATGATGCAAGCCACGTTCTGTTGTTTTCGTGAAGGTTGCTGTCTGGAATCTGAAATTTGGTTCTGGCTGCGTCGTTAGGCCGCGTGATGCTCCAATGTGAACGCTGAGAGCATGCGCGCCACCGGTCAGTTCTTCATCGCGGGCGCGCCAGGGAACTCCACCTTGGGCGCCTGCTGAGCGCCGGGGGAAGCTTTGAAGTAATCGTTGTCGCGCGTAAAGCCCGACATCCCGGCAACGATATTGTTGGGAAACAGGCCGATGTAGGTGTTATAGTCCTGCACCGCCTGGTTATAGCGCCGCCGCTCAACGGCGATGCGGTTCTCAGTGCCTTCCAACTCATTTTGCAATTCCAGGAAGTTTTCGTTGGCCTTCAATTGCGGGTAGTTTTCCACCACAGCCAGCAGCCGCCCCAATGCGCCATCCAGTTGGCCGTTCGCTCGAATGCGATCCGCCGGGGTGTGAGCGGCCAGCAAATCTTCCCTCGCGCGAGTAACGGCGTCAAACACAGCCTCTTCATGCGCTGCGTAACCCTTGACGGTCGCCACCAGATTTGGAATCAAATCCGCGCGGCGCTGGATTACGACGTCCACCTGCGACCATGCGGAATTCACCTGCTCCTTTTTGCGCACCATGTTATTGCGGACGCCGGCGTAGGACCCGCCGAGAATCACCGCAATCACGATCAGAACAACGACGATAATTTGCCATTTCTTCATAATTGCCTCTCCCCAGTCTTTCAGTTCCTGTTTCCCTGATTTAATGCATCGAATCTTTTATCCAGTTCGTTCACCGCTTGCGTGACAGCTTCAAGGTAGCTTGCAAACGTTGCTGCAATGTCCGGATCCTCAGGCTTTCGCAAGCCAGCGCGGATTTCATGAATCTGTTTAAAACTCGTTGCGTCGAAGCCCAACAGTGCGGTGAGTTTCTCAACCGCTTCATGCTTGGCGACCGGAGGCTCCTCGCCCAGCGCCATCAACGCATGGCGAAAGAGCAGGCCAAACGTTGAGGCCGACCGCAGCATGAGCGGCAGCAGTTCCTTCCGGCGCTCCGCCACCGAAATATACGCTTGCCGGAGCCGGATCAGATGATCGCGCAGTTCGCGTTCCACCTGGAGCCGGTGGAGTCTGAGCGGGACCTCCAGGCTGGCAAAAAGGTCATCGCCGTATAGCAGGCGGCGATGACGCTTGATTTCAAGCAGTTCAATCGCGTAAACATCAGCAGCATTGCGAATTTCTTCCAGTGTGAAGATGAGCGGCGCGGGATGCCTTTTGCGCTCCCACCATTTTACCGCGTCGTGTAGCTTGCGAAGCTCAGGGGCGCTCGTCTGATGAAGCAGGCAGAGAACGTTCAAGTCCGAATGCTTCGGGTGATAATCGCCGCCCGCTGCCGAGCCGTAAAGCGCCACTGCTTGCAGATTTGCTCCCGCGGCCGCTTTCAATTTTTCCACCAGCTCGCCTAGCAATTTTTCCATCCCACTACTCACTTTTTTTCTCACCAACCTCCGCTTGCGCCTCCTCCGCCAGAGGCGCCCCCGCCGAATCCTCCAAATCCTCCCCCGCCTCCGCCAAATCCTCCGCCTCCCCAGCCGCCGCCCACCCACGGCCCGCCCCACCACCATCCTCCTCGACGCCAGCGGCTGCCTGGCCCACGGAACCCGGAGCCAAACGAGCTCAGGATTCCCAATCCCGCAATGGCCAAAATAACAATCAAAGGGAGATAAGGCGCGAACGGATCAGCAGGCTCTCTTGAATGCCGGGGAAGAACGTCAGCCAGGCTGTTATCCAGTTTCACGCCGCTCGACTTGGCGATCACACCTGCAACATTGTTTGTGAGCTGAAGCACGGCGCCGTTATAATTCGTGGCACGCAGCAGCGGTACAGCTTCGCGTCCAAAGCGGCCTACCAAACCATCGGTCAAAACCGGTTCCAGGCCATATCCAACTTCAATGCGGTATCGCCGATCCTGAACGGCCAGCAGGATCATCACCCCCCGGTCTGTGCCCTTGTAGCCAACGCCCCATTTGGTGAACAGATCGTTGGCGAACATCTCAATCGGCTCGCCATCGAGCGAATGGACCGTCACTACGGCAATCTGCGCGCGCGCCTTCGAGTCCACCTCCTGGCACAGGCTGGAAATCCGCGAGACCGTCTCAGCGCTCAGGATGTGAGCGAAATCATTCACATAGCCCTGGGGCTTGAGATCGGAGACTTTCTCGGCCTGCGCGAAGCGTGGAACCGCCAGAAGAATGGTGAAAACCAGGAGAAAACAGGCAAACCAATCCTGCGATGGGATTGATGGCCTGACCCATCTCTTGAAGCGTTCATGAGCCTGGTTCGATGCAGTCGAATCCTTTTGAAGAGCCATCTATCCATAAGTTAACAGATCAGGGCTGCTTTCCGCACCTGAATTGCGTAGGTAATTTCCGCGCTCCCGTTTTATTTGTGGTAGCGCGTCGCAAACAAGACAGGAAAAGTCTCACCCAGAGAACACAGAGTGTACAGAGAGACTCCGTGACCTCTGTGTTCTCAGTGGTGAGACTTATCCGGAGGACAAGAAAAGCCTTCATACGACTAATCCTGAAATTCCTCTCGTGCCGTCAAAATTTTTCGTCATGCGGACCGGATCTTCTTGTTTTCTTGACGGTCGCCGTCTGGAATCAGGAATTTGAAATCTGGAATTTGTTTTGGAGTGAGGCCAGTACCGTGCCACCTGAACTACACGCTGTTTCGCCAAGCTGCTAAAGTGAGCAGATGATGCGCAATCGGCTCACCCTTTTGGCGGCTCTTGTCGGCATCTATGTGGTCCTGCTGGCATTGCACGCTCCCTTTCTGCGCCTGTCTTATTTCTGGGATGAAGCCGGGTACTACATTCCCGCAGCCCTCGATTTTTATCGTCACGGGCGGCTGATTCCACACCTCACTCTTGCCAGCGGGCATACCCCCCTGGTGATGGTTTATTTAGGCTTGCTTTGGCGGCTCTTCGGGTTCTCAACATTTGTCGCACGGGCAGGAATGTTGCTGATCGCGGCTGCCGCCGTGCTTGGCGCTTACCTGCTGGGACGGCGCGTGGCGGGGCGGGAAGTGGGATTCTGGAGCGCACTGCTTCTGGCCATTGAGCCTTTGTTCTTCGCGCAAAGCTCGCTGGCTCTACTGGACCTTGCGGCTGCCTGCTTTACGACGTGGGCCATCCTGTTCCTGATGGAGGAACGGTTCTGGGGATTTGCTCTCGCCGCCTCGCTTGCAGTGCTGAGCAAGGAGACTGTCGTAGTGATGCTGCCCGTCGTGTGGGCATGCTTGGTTTTTCGGCATAAAGGCATTGGTCTTCGCCCCTGGTGCGCAGCGCTTGCGCCGCTTCTGCCCCTGATCATCTGGGCGGGCTATTACCACCATGAAACCGGCTTTTGGACTGGCAATCCTCAATATCTGCAATATAACCTTTATTCTGCTCTGACGCCCCTCCACATTCTGCGCAGTCTGCTTGCGCGGCTCTATGAAATCTTTGTTCAGGGGTTCAATTGGGTGCTCACGCTCGGGACGCTCGGCAGCCTGGCCGTTTTGCGGTGTCGCGCTTCTATCTTATTGCAGGGCAAAGCTACTCAGTCCGCCCCGCTGTTCAGAGTTTTAAGCCCTCGATTCGGTGATTTTGTCTTTCTCACCGTTGGGCTGATGATAGTTTACATCCTGATGCTTAGTCTGGTGGGCGGGGCTATCCTGCCGCGCTACATGCTGCCTGTTTTCCCTTTGTTCTGCATCCTTGCCATTGCGCTGATCTCAGAGTTACCGAGAAAAACGGCATGGGCTCTTTACGGCGTCACGGCGCTTTGCTTCATCGCCGCATGGTTTATCAATCCTCCCTATCCGTTTCCTTACGAAGATAATCTCGCCTATGCGGACTTCATTCGCCTCCATCAGCGCGCCGCGAGCTTTCTGGAAACGTTGCCCTGCGATCCCGTTATCCTGACCGCCTGGCCCGCCACGGATGAGCTAAAGCAGCCTTTTCTGGGCTACGTTCAGCGCCCTCTTCGTGTAGCTGCGGTGGATGATTTCACCTCTTCTGACATGAATAATCCTCCACGATTTGACGTGCTCTACCTTTACTCGCGGAAGTGGGATCCGCCCCATAATCTCCTTCTGGCAATCGCCCCTCTACGGGGATTTCTGGAGCGCTTCTATGCTTATCAGCCGCCTGTTTCATCGTCCGCGCTATCGACTCGCTTTCATTTGAAGCTTCTTCGAGAATTCGAGCGGCGCGGCCAGTGGGTGAGGATTTACTCTGCTGAGAGATAGCCCCCTTCGTTAGAAATTTGATAGATCGATGCACACCCCCGCAATACTAAAGGTGGGAAATGAAACTTCACCCGCATTCAAAAGAAAATTTCAAATTTCAGATTCCAGGATAGCAAGCAAGCGGTTTGTTTTCATGAGGATAGATGAAAGCGATTGAAAGTCTTCAACTGTATAAAGCATTTTGGGGTTACTATAAAAAGGATACAGAGTGGGCAAGTTATTCCGTGCATTCGTTGACATTGCAATTCGCGCATGCTAAAAACGAATTGCGCAGAGCAAATCGGTTTGTGACTTTGATTTTGGGCCTGTGGCGCAGTTGGGAGCGCGCATGACTGGCAGTCATGAGGTCGAGGGTTCGAACCCCTCCAGGTCCACCAAGCTAACCTATTATTTATCAATTCCATCCAAATTTTTTCATGACCGGTAAATCCGTTGCCGGTTTACCAAAAGTATTTCAAAACTCAGCTAGACCAGATTTCGAAACCCTGGTGATGGATCGTCTTTTTGTGGGAACTTATAGTTCTTAAAAACCCCGCACGATGTGTGAAGCCTCTTCAATTTGAGTATCCAGACCCTCTTTGAGACGGTCGCGGGATAGCTCCACAACAGAATCAGGTTCCACTCCCTGATGACAGAGGTCAGGTTGCTGTTTGCGATGTATACTATCCAGCCATTCATTTTCGGAAGACGAGGCTGCGGGAGTTTCTTTGATGATCATCAAGCGGGGACAAGTCATCATTTGTGGAATAGCGCTTCTTCTCTGTTCAGCGTGGAGCGTTCATTCAGGCCGGGCTGGAGCGCCGCAAACGGCGCCGTTTGCGGCCGTGGTTCAGCAAATCATCCGTCGGCCGGAATTTCGGCATGCGACGTTTGGGATTGAATTCTACTCGCTCGACAGG
>DATGKJ010000271.1:0-4672 GCA_035294685.1 Terriglobia bacterium
CTTTCCCGGATCGCTCCGGTCTTTATCAGTTGCTACCCCAACGCCGGCCTGCCGAACGCCTTTGGCGGCTTTGATGAAACGCCGGAACGCATGGCGGAAGACCTGCGCGACTTCGCCTTGAACGGCTGGGTCAATATCGTGGGCGGCTGTTGCGGATCGACGCCCGCTCACATCCGCGCCATTGCCGAAGCTGTGCGCGGGCTGAAGCCACACACGCCGGTTGAGCCGGACCACCTCACGCGCTTCAGCGGCCTTGAGCCGTTCGAGATGCGGCCCGACTCGAACTTCGTCAACATCGGCGAGCGCACCAACGTGACCGGCTCGCCTCGGTTCGCCAAGCTCATCAAGGCCGGAGACTTCGAGGAGGCGCTTTCCGTGGCGCGGCAGCAGGTGGAAGGCGGGGCGCAAATTCTCGATGTGAACATGGATGAGGCCATGCTCGACGGCGAGCAGGCGATGACCACTTTTCTGAACTACATCGCCTCGGAACCCGATATCGCCCGCATCCCTATCATGGTGGATAGCTCAAAGTGGTCGGTGATTGAGGCGGGGTTGAAGTGCCTTCAGGGGAAGGGCATCGTCAATTCGATCAGCCTCAAGGAAGGCGAGGAGCTGTTCAGGCAGCGCGCGCGAGCCGTTCGGCGCTACGGCGCGGGCATGGTGGTGATGGCCTTTGATGAAGCAGGCCAGGCGGATACGACCGAGCGAAAGGTCGAGATCTGCGCGCGAGCCTATAAAATCCTCACTGAAGAGGTTGGCGTCCCACCTCAGGACATCATCTTCGACCCCAACATCTTCACCGTGGCCACGGGGATTGAAGAGCACAACAACTATGCGGTGAATTTCATCGAGGCCACGCGCCGGATTAAGGCCACGCTGCCCCACGCGAAAGTGAGCGGCGGCGTCAGCAATATTTCGTTTTCCTTCCGCGGAAACAACGCGGTGCGCGAGGCGATGCACTCGGCGTTTCTCTACCACGCTATCCAGGCAGGCATGGATATGGGCATCGTCAACGCCGGACAACTCGCTGTTTACGAAGAAATTCCGAAGGACCTGCTGGAGTTGGTGGAAGACGTGCTGCTCAACCGTCGCCCTGATGCGACGGAGCGGTTGCTGGCCTTCGCCGATTCGGTCAAGCAGCAGGGTAAGTCCGAGCAGCAGGAAGAGGAATGGCGACAGGCTCCGGTGGAAGAACGGCTGAAGCACGCGCTGGTGAAAGGCATTGTGGATTATGTCGAGGTGGATACCGAAGAGGCGCGGCAGAAGTACGGCAAGCCGCTGCGCGTAATCGAAGGCCCCTTAATGGGCGGCATGAACGTGGTGGGCGACCTTTTCGGCGCCGGCAAGATGTTTCTGCCCCAGGTGGTGAAGAGCGCGCGGGTGATGAAAAAGGCGGTGGCCTACCTGCTTCCCTTCATGGAAACGGAAAAACAGGCCCTGGGAGGCCGGCAAGCGGAGGCGCGCATCGTGATGGCTACCGTGAAAGGCGACGTCCATGACATCGGCAAGAACATCGTCGGCGTCGTGCTGGGCTGCAACAATTATGAAGTAATCGATCTGGGCGTGATGGTTCCCTGCGAAAAGATTTTGCAGACCGCGCGCGAAGCCAAAGCGGACTTGATCGGCCTGAGCGGGCTGATCACTCCTTCGCTCGATGAAATGACCCATGTGGCCAGGGAAATGGAGCGCCAGGGCTTCACGATGCCGCTGCTGATCGGTGGCGCCACCACCAGTAAGCTTCACACGGCGGTGAAGATTGCGCCCCATTACGGCCAGCCGGTCGTCCACGTGCCGGATGCCTCGCGCGCCGTGGGTGTGGTTGGCAATCTGAAGAGCCCTGAACTACGCCGGAAGTTCATCGAGGAAAACCAGCGCGAGCAGGAAAAGCTGCGGCAAATCCATCGCCCCCCGGACCAGAAGCTCCTGAGCCTGGAAGAAGCCCGGCAGAACAAGCCGCAGTTTGATTGGCGGAGCATTCCCATCGCCAAGCCCTCATTCCTGGGCACGCGTGTGTATGCACCTGTGCCGCTTGAAGAAATCGTTCCTTATATCGACTGGACTCCCTTCTTCCACGCCTGGGAATTGCGCGGGACTTATCCCCGAATTTTCGACTCCGACGGCGTGGGAGCGAGAGCCCGGGAACTCTTCGACGATGCGCAGAAGCTTCTCGCTCGGATCGTCAGCGAGAAGCTGCTTACGGCGCGCGCTGTGATGGGTTTTTTCCCTGCGAACAGCGTGGGTGACGACATTGAGGTTTACACCGATGAATCGCGCGAAACCGTGCTGATCACGTTCCACACGCTCCGCCAGCAAACGGAAAAATCCGAGGGTTACTTCAATTGCGCTCTGGCGGATTTCGTGGCGCCGCGCGAGATGGGCATGGCGGATTATCTGGGCGGTTTCGCGGTAACGGCCGGCCTTCATATTGAAGCGGCGCTGAAAGAATTTGAAAAGGATCACGACGATTACAACGCCATCATGCTGAAGGCGCTGGCCGACCGCCTGGCGGAAGCCCTGGCGGAACTGATGCACAAGCGCGCGCGCGACGCCTGGGGCTACGGCTTGGATGAAAATTTAACTTTGGATGACCTGCTGCACGAGCGCTATCGCGGCATCCGCCCGGCGCCGGGTTATCCTGCCTGCCCGGACCATACGGAAAAGCGCCTGCTCTTTGACCTGCTTCAGGCTGAAGAGACCACAGGCATCCAGCTTACCGAAAGCTTTGCCATGTATCCGGCGGCATCGGTCTGCGGCTTTTATTTCTCGCATCCGGAATCCCGGTACTTCGCGGTGGGGAAAATCGGCAGGGACCAGGTGCTCGATTATCAGCGGCGCAAGGGTATGGATCTGCGCGCGGTGGAACGCTGGCTCGCGCCGATCCTTGCCTACGAGCCACAGGAAGCGCCGGTGGGCGTGGCGTAAGGCGGCCGCAATTATCTTTTGACCATCAATGTGGCAGAATGAAAACCATCAGAACCACGGTGGACATTCCCGATCCTCTTTATTGTCGGCTGAAGGCCAGGGCTGCAACGGAAAGGCACTCGGTGAAGGAGTTAATTCTGCGGAGCATCGAGGAGGAGTTGCGCGGAAGCGAGCCGAAGCGAAGCGGGAAGGTGAAATTGCCAATTGTGCGCTCAAAAAAACCCCGGAGCCGTCCGGCTGGACAATGCCGCGATCTACACGATTATTCCTTTTCCCTGATGTGAATGTCTGGCTTGCCTTGACCTGGGAGAGGCAGGCACATCGCGATGTGGCAAAGAAGCAGAAGATACCCTCATGAAGCAGAGAGGTAACTCGCTTGACATGCCTCTCCGGCCCTCGTACACTCAAATCAAAATTCATCAGGGCTTCGCCTACGCCTGATCCTGCCCTCGATCTCCCATGCTCTTCCGAAGGAAGCCCAGGGAGGCGGTTATGACAAGAGTTTTCACAGTGATGCTGGGGGCGCTGGCCTGTATTGCGGCAGCGATGAACCTTCAAGCTCGCAACATCCCAGTTCCTGCCGGGACGCTGCTTCAATGCACAATCGATGAACCAAACTTTTCACCCGTCACCGCGCAGGTGGGCGATCCGGTGGTCTGTTATTTGCGCCCCGTCGTGGAATTTGGATGTTCCGCTTTTCCACCGGGCAGCCAGTTGAGCGGACAATTCGAGTCTTACCGAAAACCGGGTCGCTTTATCGGCAAGGGGTGGATGCAGATTGAGTTTACCCGGTTGATCCTTCCTGAGGGCGAGACTCAGGTGAAAGCGCGAGTGATTGGCCTCCGTGGATTCCGCGTTGACCGGGAGGGAAGGATTTTGGGGCATGGTCATCCGAAGCGCGACGCCGCAGGCTGGATGATTCCGGTGCTGTGGCCGGTCAAGGTCGTGACGTTGCCCATGCGGGGACCCGAGCCGGCGCTGAAAGGCGAACGCGTCCTCACTCTGCGCCTGATGGATGACGTGGTGATGCCTTGCGAAGGACTGGAAAATCCCATGATCGGCAGCGGCTGGCATCACTTCGGCCCCAGCAGTCTCATTGAACCCTATTCCGGCGAGCCTCAGATTCAAAGCTTCGAGGCGATTGAGAGGAAAGCGCACACCGTCTTTTCTTCCTGGAAGAGCCAATCGGTCAGCGACGATGCCAGGGTGACGGCAACGGCCTTAAAGAGTGGTGATGGAACAGGTTCCAGCTTCTTCCCGCCCCGGCCTGCTCCGCAAATATCTCCATGGACTGTCGCTGGCTCGAACGGACAATGACTGGAAGCGGACGCGTGGGATCATCTGCTTCAGCGCGGATGCCGCCCCGACGCTATGCCTCCTGGAATGAAGGCTTCATCCGATCCATATAGCGATACTGCGGATCAAGATACAAAAATCGTAAAGCGCTTTAAGGAAGGAGGAAGTGGGTAACTAGGTTGCCCTAAGCGCTACCCACCTCCCCAGGTAGTCATAAGTGTTGGTTACTATTATAGACGCAAAGTGGCTCGAAAGGGTTGCAAAATTTTTTCTATCACAATGCGATAGATTTTTCCAGGCATCCCACAGATGTAGATGCTTGTGCGGCGCCGCTACAGTCTGGTGAGATATTAACCTGCCTGCGCCTTGACCTGATGCAAGGCAGCATGTACCTTGGAGTCATATGTGTGGCATCGTTGCTTACGTGGGTCGTCAAACCGCGCGCGGCATTCTG
>DATGKJ010000272.1:0-4344 GCA_035294685.1 Terriglobia bacterium
TTATCTGGAAGAAGACCGGCGGCAGCGGATGCTTGCGGTCTATAATTGGACGGATCAGCCCCGCTCACATTCTTTCAGTTTTTCTGACCTCTACCTCCCTGCCGGCCACACTTTCCAGGCCTTTGATGTGCTGAATCATGACTCGCCAATTGCTTTCCAGAACGGAATGCTACAACTTCAGGATCAGCCGCCGCATTCGGTGCGGCTGATCAAACTGGTGGACCAGTCGATGCCGGCGATGATGCCTGCGGTGACCGCCAACGTTCCTGCGTCAGCGCAGGCTGGCCAGCCGGTCGCGTTCTCCGCGAGCGCCGTCGGGAGCCTCGTGCCCGCCCTCTCCTATCACTGGGATTTTGGCGATGGGACAGCGACGGATGGCGCCCGTGTGACTCATACTTACACCCGGGCGGCAGATTATAACGTGCAACTTTCTGCGCCGGGAATCGATGGGCTTACAGCCCGCCAGAGCTTTTCAATCTCCGTAACCGGCTATCCGGGCTCAGCCTTTGACCTGGAGCACAACCGGCGGTATATAGAGAGCGGAAGGCAGTAGGCGGAAGGCAGAAGGCAGTAGGCAGAAGGCGGAAGGCAGTAGGCAGAAGGCGGAAGGCAGTAGGCGGTAGGCAGTAGGCGGAAGGCGGAAGGCAGAGATAAGAGTTGGTGAATGGCCGGACAGTATTGCGGTTTGTTTAAAGGCCCATAGCGTCTCCGCTCAGCGCATGAACGATAAAATTGCTCGCAGAATGAACTTTTTACTCAGAGGAACTGTCCGAAATCTCAAAATTTCGGGCAAAAGAGCCTAAATATAAGTTGGCAATGTACTTGCAATTAACCAGATTGCAGCGGGTTGTTCCCGCTCCAGTTTAGCTCACCGTTTCAAAGAGTCCAGATTTCGGGAGGGTAGATTCATAGGCTTGGGGAACGGTATAATGAAAATAGATCTGGATAAGGGGGATTCTAAAAATGATGCGTTGGGTCTTCGCTTTTGTATTGTTTGGCTTGATGTTTGCCTTGGCTTGTGGACTTCAGACTCTGAATCTGGTATCCGCCGAGGTTGAACAAATTGCATTTTTGCTGGTTCCGGTTGTTTTTATGATCGCTTCAGTTGTGGGTCTCGGACTTCGCAGGCAAGCGTGACCAGTCAATAACTCCTTTCGGATCAGCCTGTTACAGGTTGCTGAAAAACGATTCGGACGCCGTAATTCCGAGCGAAGCGAGGAATCGGCGTCGCAAATAAATAGCTTACAGGATTCCTCCTTCAGCGGCTCGGTTCGGACTTTTGGCTCTTCGGAATAACGAACTGCTCGAGTTTTTCAGCAACCGGCCGGGCGATCCATCCAGGGAGGACCAAGATGCCTTCGCTCCTATTCCTTCCTCATTGTTTCCGCTGCCAGTAGCGTTCAATACTGGCTTTTTCATCTTCCAATTGATCTAATAAATGACATGACCGAGAAGGCCCAGCTGACAAAACCGCACGGCCTCGCGGCGTGGAACGAGCGCCTGCGAGCGCTCAAGAACATTCCACCATTGCTGCATATGGTGTGGGAAGCCGGCCCTTCAGTCGTCTTCTGGGGCGCTGCCGCGCGCATTGCCTCCGGTATTATCCCTGTCGCCTCGCTCGATGTCATGCGCGTCATTATCGATGACATCGAAAACCTGCTGAACCGTAAGCAGGCGCTCCCGCACACATTCTGGTGGCTTGTGGTTCTGGCCTTCGGCCTGGCGGCCATCGGGACGTTATTCAGCCGCGTGATCGATTACTCGAATACGGTCTTGGCTGACCGCTACATGCGCTACATCAGCGTGCGCGTGATGGAGCACGCATCGCAGTTGGACCTGGCGCTTTATGAAGACCCGGAGTTTTACGACAAGCTCGAGCGGGCTCGCGTTCAGGCCACCGACCGGCTGGCCACGATTCAGATGATGGGCCAGCTTCTTGAGCAGTTCATCACTACGGTGACTCTTGCGGGCAGCATTCTGTTTTATTCTCCCTGGCTTCTTCTCATCCTCATCGTCTGCGTCATTCCCGCACTGCTCGGCGAAAGTCATTACGCATTTCTGAACTATTCGCTCAATTTCCGCCAGGCCACTACGCGCCGTCAGCTTGACTACCTGCGCCTGCTCGGAGCAAGCAAAGAAAGCGCCAAAGAGCTGAAGCTTTTCGGGCTGGGAGGCTTCCTTTCGGCGCAGTACAAGAAGTTGTCCGATGAACTTCACGCGCAAAACGTCAGCCTCGCCCGGCGCAAACTGCTGGCCACTTCCTTCCTCACGCTGCTCGGCACTGCCGGTTATTACGCCACTTACGCGATCGTGATCTATCGCACGATTCTTGGCCAGTACAGCATCGGCACGCTTACCTTTCTGGCAGGAGCGATTGCCGGAGCCAGCACCAACATCCAGACCCTTTTCAACACCTTTTCCGGTATTGCGGATCAGGCTCTGTTCCTGAACGATCTACTCGAATTTTTCAAAGTCCAGCCCCGGGTGCAGTCGCGGCCCAACGCTCTTCCGGCGCCGCGGCCTATCCGCCAGGGATTTGAATTCCGGAACGTCTCGTTTGCTTACCCCGGCACCTCACGGCTGGTTTTGGAAGACCTCAACTTCCGTCTGGAACGCGACGAACGCATCGCGCTGATCGGGGAAAACGGCCAGGGAAAAACCACCATCGTGAAACTGATCACCCGCCTTTATGATCCGACGGATGGCCAGATCCTGCTCGATGGAGTCGATCTGCGAGAATATGATTTGGAAGACCTTTCCCGCGAAATCGGCGTCATCTTCCAGGACTTTATGCGTTATGAGATGACGGCTTCTGAAAACATTGGCGTCGGCAGGATCGAAGAGCGGGATGACCTATTGAAAATCGCTGAAGCAGCGCGCAAAAGCGGCGCGCATCAGTTGATTCAGGAACTACCTGACGGCTATCGGCAGATGCTCGGACGCCGGTTTGAGGGCGGGGTGGACCTCTCAGGCGGCCAGTGGCAGAAGATCGCCCTTGCGCGCGCCTATCTGCGCGATGCCCAGGTGCTGATCCTGGATGAGCCGACGGCCTCCCTGGACGCCCGCGCTGAACACGATGTTTTTGAACGCTTTGCAGAACTCACTCGCGGCAAAATGGCGCTGCTAATCTCCCATCGCTTCTCCACCGTGCGAATGGCGGATCGGATTCTTGTCCTCGAAAACGGAAAGATCATCGAGGAAGGAAGCCATCATGAACTGATGTTGCTCGGCGGCCGCTATTCTCAAATGTTTGAGCTTCAGGCTTCAAGTTACCGGTAATCGCTCAAGAATCGGTATAATGGTTACGTACCATTGGGGGGACGGACACACGATCTGCCTCCATCAATCAAATGTTGTTTGGAGCGGAGCTCGCGTGAACCGGTCTTCTGTTTATCAGTCGGTTCGACGCTCTTTTATCCTGTGTCCAGGCAGGCTCCGAGAGCCGCCACAGGAAGCTTTGCGCATTCTTTCATCGCTTCATTCGAGCGCAGGGTTGATGGCGATGCCGGATCGCTCTTGCATTGCTCAAGCAGGTTCTCAACAACCTGCTGAACGCCAGCCGTTGAGTCCTGCTGACCTGGGCGGACACACACTCTGATTCGGGCGCCGATGCTTTTCATAACGGCTCCGAAGAGTCATATGAATGAACCATTCCGATGAAGTCATTTATGGAAGAGCTTCTTCAGCGCCTCCTTCTTTGGAGAGCGCGCTGACTGCGCCTCTGCGTGAGAATTCGCAAGCCAGGCAATTCTCTTCCGGCGCAGCGGATGCATCTTCTCTCCGCCTTGAAGCCCTGCGCGAAGTCACTCGCTGGAAACCCGCGCCGCCTGAAAGCGACGGCATCCGAACGCTTCTTCAGGCCTGGAAGCAGGCGTTTCGCTCCATCCGAAAGGCGGAAAAATGGGCTTACCGCCTCACCCTAAATGGCATCTCAATTCCTTCTGAAATTCGACCTATCACCGACAATTTCCGAAAAATACGAGCCGCTCTGCGAGGAAGCCGCGAGGCGCTGAAAGGCGAAGCGCTGTGGAGGTTGCCCGTTATCCAGATTGAATCCAGGATTGTGCTGCGGGCCTACGCCGCGGTTCAATCCTTTCTCCAGGCGACACAATTTACCTTTCAGGAACAGGACCTTGCCGCCTACCTTAACGCCGCGCAGGAGCAACAGCCGCTGGATATCAACGAAATCTGGTTGCTGAAGCCCCTGCTTCAACTGGCCTTCCTCGAAAAGATTGGCGCCGCGGCTGAAAGTTTACGCCGCGAACTGGAAGAGAGGGCAAAGGCTGGCTCGCTCAACTTACGCCCTGAAGAAGGAAACCGCGATGCCCTCTCCGATTGGATCCT